>JAEYRR010000268.1 GCA_023435505.1 Bacillota bacterium
GGATGCTACTATGACAAATATTGCTGCTACAACTGCTCCGCTTTCCAAATCAGATTGATTCTTAGTCGTCTCCTGGAGGAGTTCCTTTTCACTGATTTTTTCAACATACCCGTTGGAATAGCTCTCATCATAGTAGGTCTCTGTTCCACTTCCAGCCGTAATCCTCTTACTGACCTGATAACCCATAATGCTTCCTGCCATAACTCCTAAGAGTACAATCAACATCAATCCAGACAAAAGTGACCTTGCACATTTTCCTTTGGTTATCCCCATACATCGCTCCACGGCCGTTCTTTCCTTCTGCTTTGCGATAAACAGATGACAGAAAAACAAAAGAATTAATATAGTGACAATCGTTCCCCCTAATAAAAGAATATAGCCCATAATTCTCCGATTTTCAATTCCTGCCTCTAGTTTGGAGTAGCCCTTATCGTAAAACTGAATCTCCAGATTGTCTATTCCCTGCTTTGCCCATTGTTCCTTGAAATCGTCTATGGTTCCATTAGGAATCTCAAAGGAAGTGGTAGAAGCTTTCATTGGCCTACTATCGATAATATTATCCTTCCAGCTATTCGTCACAGAGTTATAGGGTATAATAATCTCAACATTCGACAATCCATCCTCTTCATTCTCTATAGACTTCTTCATCGTATAGATTCCCACAATCTTGTAGGTATCCTGATCAAATACATCATATACTTTCAAATCATTATTTAGGAAAGAGAAGGTTAAGCCCCCTCCCCGTAAGCTCCAATTTACAATTGGTGCATTGGCGTAGTTTGCAAAGTACAGTGGAAGCTCAATGGTATCTCCTATGGACCAGTTGTTATACTCTGCCATAGAATCCGGAACCAGACATACATGTTCTCCTGTCTTATATTCCTGCTCTGTAATATCCCTTCCCTTCGTTACAGAAGCTGTCTTATCAAAAAATGCCTTTAGTAAAATGGTTTTATCCACTGGCTGTATCGGTACAGTAGCTTCATATAGGTCCTGTGACCTAGCCACCTCCATCCATGCTTTCCCCAATTCCGTGTCATAAAAGCCAGGTGTTACTTCTGATACTGCGGCATTTCCTTTTAACTTCGTAGAACCTGAGTCAGGAGCATTTACTTCGGCCTGACTAGAATTGATGGCAGACGAGATAAAATATTCATATCCCTCTGCAGTACTGCTCTTATTTAATTGCCAATTGTGATCCGCAACAGGTCCATTAAGCTCCAAAATATATGTTTTCCCAGCCTCTAAGGTAATTGGATCGGGACTATAGTGGTCACAAATCCATATCTTACTTCCTACCAAGTTCTTATTTCTGCAAAAGCTTTTTGTAACTTCCACGCGAATCGGATTCGCTGGTCCAGTCGTTATCGGTGTAACCTCCAATACAATCAACCAATCATCATGAAGCCTCCTCTCTGTCTCATCATCTGAGTACTTTTGAACCTTTGGCAGATAAGCCCCAAAATAAGGTCGCTTTCTGGGACCTGCCAAATACTTAACACCATCTATGTTAAGTACGCTGTCATCCATCCATTTACTAAACGCCTTGCCTCTATAATAGGAAAAGCTTTGGGAAGCAGCATCCCACATCTCCGCCACTTCTGTCGTATCCTCCTTCTGCCGGACCAATGCTATCGTATTAAATAGTGACTTGAATTCCTGTATCCCTTTTTCACTGGTTTGCCATAGATTAATTCCTGTGGTCAAAAGACTTGTGGACAATAATAGGAGGATAAGAAACAATATGGTCTTCAGTGGTGTACGTAACATCTGTTTTAAACTATTTTTTATTAGCATATCTGACCCCTCACTTTCGCGTTACCAATCTTCCGTCCTTCATACGATAAATGTAATCCGTCTGATTAGCCAGCTCCGGATTATGTGTTACCACAATCACGGTATACCCACATTCGTGGGCACACTTTGTGAGTATATCCACAATAATCGCTTCATTTTCTGTATCCAGATTCCCCGTAGGTTCGTCAGCAAGTAGAATCTCCCCCTCTGCTGCAAGAGCTCTGGCAATTGCTATTCTCTGTTGTTCTCCACCACTCATCATCTTTGGAAACTGAGTCAGAATCTTTTCCGGTAAGCCCACCTGCTCTATATATTGTTTTGCTCTTTCTTTTGCTTCATTGTGGGGCACTCCTTTTAGTTGCATTGGATATATTACATTCTCCCATGCAGTCAACAGTGGAAATAGATGAAAGGACTGATATACCACTGCTGCCTGTTCTCTACGGTAGCTATCACGATCCATTTGGTCTAGTTCTTTACCATCTACATAAATTGTCCCTTTTACCGGAATATCCAAACCCGCAAGTAGAGAAAGCAAGGTGCTTTTCCCACTTCCTGATTCCCCCGTAATCGCATAGATCTTACCCTTTTCAAAGGTACAAGACACTTCCTTTAATGCTTCTATTTTCTGATATTTATTCGTATAAGAATAACTTACGTTATCCACTTTGATTTTTTCCATATGCCCCTCCTTTATTCTTTCGCCGACAGCATGGCCATAACACTGAGTTTACGAATCATCCATAAGGAAATTATGGTTCCAATGCTATAACAAATAAGAAACAGTCCCACCACCAATAACATGGTTGTCAGACTACCCCAACCCAAAATAAGCCCAATGGTAGTTCCTAAGATAGCACCCAACAACGCTAGTATAATGTGTTCCATATAAAATTGCCTTGCAATATGCCTGTTATCCTTACCAAGGCTTTTCATAATAGCAACTTCCAAGCGACGACTTTGCAGGAGTAGCCAGGAGACCATATATCCCATTAGCAGAATCAGCGTCAGAAGTACCGGATAAAAAGCGGTTAGAAATCCAATGCTTTTTCTAAGGCTGGTTGCTGCCAAAATGTAATCCACATCCTCTACAATCAGTGCACTTCCTTTGTATGACTGCATGTTTTTACTGTTTACTTCGGTTAGTCCTGCCTGTTTCATTTGCTCTTTAAACAAATTGAGTTCATAAGGTTTCTTTAATACAAATGTCAACGAATTGGCCTTATACTCCTTTCCTGACTTAGTGAACCACTCTTTTACGAGAGTTAGTGGACAGATTACGGGCATATCTATAAGCTGTGCACTTCCCACGATCTTTATGGTGACTGGTTGTAAGTCAGTAAGGAATAACATGTATTCATCCTTCACCGTGATATCATAATACTGAGGCAATACGGATATCTCATCCCCTAGCTTAAACCCGTGTTCCTCCATATACTGGCTGTCCATAATGCAGCCATTACTTGAAGTAAGAAAGGTCTGACTCTCCATCCCCTGTTGCCAGTGAATCTGATCCGTCTTAAGATCTGTTACTGCCTCAAGAGTATTCACTCCCTGTATTTGTAATTTATCCTTTCCCTCATTAAGAACAGCACTTAATTCGATGGTTTCTTGATAGGAATCTATGTATGGGGAGCCTGTTATGGCTTTTACCAAGTCCTCCGAAATAATAACTCCTTTGTTCAGAGTCCCGTCCCGATTGTTGACTGAGCCTGTAATCTCATAGACTTCGGACAGCTTCGCTAACTGCCTCTTGTGACTCTCCACATTTCCAAAGAAACTTTCCATAAAGCAGACTGCCATCATGCAGATTGCTGTAACCAGTAGACTTTTCCACTTCCGACGCTTATAATTACGGAATATTTCATAGATTCCCTGAATGATTTTTCGCCTTTTATGGGGAATCTTAGCATCCAAAGCCTGACTAGGGTCAGCCATCTTACATAAAATAATGGTTGCAGGAATTTTCTCTTTAAACATACGGGTATGCATGATGCAGACATCATACTCTGTGTCCTCCACTCGCACAGAGAGTGGATGGTTACTGATTCGTTCCAGTTTCAGATTGTTTTCCTTTGCATAAGCTTCTAATTCCACCCATACGTCCTGCTCTTTGTGAAGCGTCCTATATACATAGAAAGAGAACTGTCTCTGTTTTGCTGCATAGGCCACTTGCTTGTAATCATTTATAAACTGTGCAAAGCCACCGCCTTTGTTTTGCATGTATTCAATTTCATTCAAAAACTGCTCTACATTCTGTTCCGGATTCTCTGCCTTTATGATTCTATCACACATTATTACTGCGGCCTGTAATTCCTTCTTCTTCGATTGCAGCACTACTCTTTGCTTCTCGAGGGCATCTTGTATCGTTCTCTCCACTAAGACGTTTTGAATTTCTTCAATTGGCATATCCAGCATTCGTAACATCTTAATCATCTGAAGTTGTTCTACATCCTCTTTGGTGTACTCCCGATAACTGTTTTCATTGCTTCGTGCGGGATGTAACAAACCCATGCGTTCATAATACCGGATGTTTTGTCTACTGATTCCCGTTACCTCTTCCACCAGTTTTGTATTCACCCTTCTACCACCTCCACTTAAGAATCTGAATGTTCCTTACTTACTATATCCTCTTAAAACTGTTCTTATTGTAAAGTATATACCAACTATACAGTCAAGAAAAGATTTGTAATTTTTTCATATTTAAGTAAATTAAATTAATAAATAGATGATGGAGGGTTTTCTGCTTAAGAAACGACCTTTCCTATATAATAAAAAAGGGTCCCAAGCAAATGCTTGAAACCCTAACTGTATGTCCACCCATTAAGACTTAAACGTATTAACTTTACCCAAAACTTCTAACCCAAGTTACTAATGAATCATGGTATGTATTTTCTCTAACGGTTCCTATCATATAGTCTGTTACCGGACCATTTCTTCTCATTTTTTCGAGAATCGTTTCCTGAAGTTCTTCTACAGACATATCTTCATAGGACTTGTTCCAGTCTACGACTACTTTTTCAAACTTCTTTTCTTCCTTTACATTTACAGACTCTGGTTCTACTGCTTTCTCAATTTCCACAGTTTTAATCGGTGCAAAACTTTCGTTACAGAGTTCTGAAGGAATCCAGATTTCACCAAAGTTAGCAAGTGCCCTCACCTGAATGCGACCACCGTTTACAGCTACTCTCTCTCCTGTAAGTGCACCAACATATTCTGCCGAACATCCTGCTTCCAGATTCATGGTAACATCATTGTCTCCATTATTCACTGTTGTAATCACATCTTTTCCATCTAAAACTCTCGCATATGCATAATGCGCTGTCTGCAACTCCAATTCATTATAATCGCCAAACATAAGCGTCGGTGTATTCTGACGAATTTTACCCAAAGCAGCAATAAGTGTTGTGAAAGGATTTGTTTCCACCGAATTCTTATAATCATCATAATTCAATGCTGGTCTTAAGGAATCATCCGAGAACCGTTCCTTACGCCCTTCAATGCCAAACTCAGAGCCATAGTATAGAG
>JAEYRR010000307.1 GCA_023435505.1 Bacillota bacterium
GAGTATGAGGCAATGGAAGTGAATCGATGTATTATAGAGGGAGAAACGGAAAGCCTTCGTAATCCTTTAAGTAAAACAATAGAAATTATGGAAGTGTTAGATACTATCCGTAAACAATGGAATTTGATATATCCGGGAGGAAGATAGTATGGTGAATAGTAAATGGGTAGTACAATGTTTTGCATTCTCAAATAGTAGGGAGTATGAAAAAGCTAAAAAGGAACAGGAAACGGTGGCGTATATAAGGGCCAATACCAATCTGTCCAATATCAAGGTAGTTGCCAAACTATATGCCAGTTTAATTGAGAAGGAGACCTTTGATACCATTATTGGTTATAGCTTTCTTGAGGAATTACGACAGTTGCTGCTTTCAGAGAATATGATAACGGAAGAGTCACTTCCACCTATTTCAATAAAAACAAAGGATGCTATGTTTGTTAAGGACTCTGTTGCCAATGAACGCTTTGAGAAATATAAGAGATTATACGAGAAAACAAACCAAAAAAGGAAAATCAGTATATATGGAAACGTTATTCTGGGTATAATCGTAATAGTTATGATGGCACTATCTGTTTTTACAAAAAGTAATTATAGTGGTAAAAGTGAGGAAGCGATTATTAATAAATATGCTTCTTGGAAACAGGAGTTGCAGCAGAAGGAAAAAGAACTAAACGAAAGAGAAGAACTATTAAATCAATTACAAGATGATAAGTAAGCGAATATATGGGACATTCTTCACAATTTCTTCATAGAAATATGATAGTTTAGAAGTATAGAGAGCGTAAAATGCTTGGTATACTTTTTTTGCGGGAAAGGAAAGGTGAATAAGATGAGCGGCTTAAAGATTCTAGTAGTAGATGATGAAAGCAGAATGAGAAAATTGGTTCGTGATTTCTTAGTTCGTAATAATTATGAAGTAATAGAAGCAGAAAATGGGGAGCAGGCAGTAGATATCTTCTTTGATACGAAAGATATTGCGTTGATTATCTTGGATGTTATGATGCCTAAGATGGATGGCTATCAGGTATGTAGGGAGATACGTCAATATTCCAAGGTACCTATTATTATGTTAACAGCAAAGAGTGAAGAAAGAGATGAACTTCAGGGATTTGAATATGGTGTAGATGAATACATTTCAAAACCTTTTAGTCCTAAGATACTTGTTGCCAGGGTAGAGGCTGTACTTCGCCGATCTAATAGTGATGAAAACAAGACTTACGAGATAGGCGGCATTACTTTGGATAAAGCTGCGCATATGGTTAAGGTAGATGGCAAAGAGATCGATCTCAGCTTTAAAGAATTTGAATTATTAACTTATTTTATTGTAAATCAAGGAGTAGCCTTGTCCAGAGAACGTATATTAAATAATGTCTGGAATTATGATTACTACGGGGATGCAAGAACCATAGATACCCATGTGAAAAAGCTTCGCAATAAAATGGGGGAAAAGGGAGATTATATTAAGACAATATGGGGAATGGGATATAAATTTGAAGTAGTATAGGGACGGAGGAGTAAACAATGAAGCATTCCATTCGAATGAAAATGATAGTAAGTTTAATTGTCTTATTATTAGCTTCTATACTTACGTTCTGGTTCCTTAATGTTAAGTTCTTACCGAATTATTATGTGAATTATAAGGTAAAAACAATCGAAGAGACACGTAAGCAAGTAGAGGACATATTTGTAAAGTATTTAGCGAGTCATGACATAAATAAAGTGGATAAGTTTTCTAGAGATCTAAGCAAATTAGAAGGCAATAATAATGTATCTATTAATATTTTTAGATTACAATACAATCCTTTTTCTAGTCAGACTTTATATGATACAGAGTATCCTCTGAATATGAGCGGTGCACAGATTACCATTATGCAGGATAGGGTAAATAATTTCAAAGATAATACCAGTGCAGAGGTAGAAAAGCTGGTCTATAATAATGATTATCGTCTGATCAAGGTATATGATGAAACCTCTCAAACCTACTATATTGATCTTTTTGGCACGATAAATGTTTCTCCCAATTTGATTTATATTCGATCTAACTTAGATGGTATTTATGAAGCAGTAAATGTTTCAAATACATTTTTAATCTATGTTGGTCTTATTGTCGTAATTATTGGCAGTATTGTTATGTTATTAATTTCTAATAATTTTACTAAACCGATTTATGATTTATCCCATATCGCTTATGCAATGTCTAATCTTGACTTTTCCATTAAGTATGAGGAAAAGAGAAAGGATGAGCTAGGAGTATTGGGTAACAGTATCAATATCTTATCAGAGCAACTGGAATCTACTATTTCTGAATTAAAGTCTGCAAATAATGAATTGCAAAAGGATATTGAAAAAAAAGTAGAAATAGAGCAAATGCGTACAGAGTTTCTATCTAATGTAACCCATGAGCTTAAAACACCGATTGCGTTGATCCAAGGATATGCAGAAGGATTAAAGGATAATATATCTGATGACCCTGAAAGCAGAGAATATTACTGCGAAGTAATTATGGATGAAGCGATGAAAATGAATAATATGGTTAAGAAGCTACTTTCCTTAAATCAGATTGAGTCAGGGAATAATGCCATAGAATTTAATCATTTTGATATAGCCGCTGTAATAAAGTCAGTTGTACAATCCTTTGATATTGTAGGACAACAAAAGAAGGTTAAGTTTGTGTTTGATGATACAAAGGAATGGTATGTTTGGGCAGATGAGTACATGATGGAAGAAGTGATTACCAATTATATCAGTAATGCGGTCAATCATGTAAAAGAGCCAAATAGGATAGAAATTAGTATTCAGATGGTTAGAGACGGTGTGATTAGAGTTTTAGTGTTTAATACAGGAGACAATATTCCAGAAGAAGATCTTGAAAATATCTGGAGCAAGTTCTATAAAGTGGATAAAGCAAGAACAAGGGAATATGGAGGTAATGGAATTGGACTGAGCATAGTAAAAGCAATTATGGATGCTCATAACCAAAATTATGGTGTTATTAACAAAGAAAATGGTGTCGAGTTTTGGTTTGAATGCGATGGACAAATAAAATAGAGCTAGATTAGGGCTGTTATGCTAACGGATGAAACATGTAACTTACTGTAGTTGATAGAATCAGTTAGTGTGATAGCCCTTTTTAGTTATGAGTGGATATGTAGGTAGTTAATATTAATCTGATTATTTCCGATATAAGAGGCAAAATAGTATGACAACTGTAAATTTGTATATTATGATTGTCTTCATTTAAAATTAGTGATAGAATTAAAGATAATGACAGCTTGGATTTAGGAGGCTACATATGAAGAAAATAATAATTGTGGCAGTGATTTTAATGGGATTTTGTCTGACAGCTTGTTCCACAGAAATTCCTTTAGAGGATCCGAATACTGATGTGGTTGCAGAGTATGTAGCTGATTTATTGTTACGTTATGAATCTGATACACCGATTAAACTGATTTATCCTGAGTCAACACCAAAAGCTACAAAATCTCCTGGTTTAGAGATTACACCTACACCAACACCATCACAAACTGCTGCTGTGGATGTTAAACCAGTAGAAACCTCTAAGCCAGACAAACCATCGGCATCACCGACTACCACGGATAAACCTAGTACTAACACGGGTAATAATCTGACGGCTAATACGACACCGGTTAAATTGGATACTATTTATGGATTCCCCGATATTGCTGTAACTTTACAAAACAGTAAGGAGTATTCGTCTTATCCGGAAAATGCAACCGCGTATTGTATCACTGCAAGAAAAGGTTATAAACTAATTATTGTGACAATGTCAGCCCAAAACAATGGTAAAAAGAATATAGATTTTGATTTAGGGAAGAAGGGGATTACATATTATCTCTATGCAAATGAAAAATGGTATTCTTCATTGACAACGATATTGGACAATGACGCCCAGTATTTAAGTACAACTGTCGCACCTGGAAAAACCAACCAATTTCTAATTGCATTTGAAGTGGAGGAGAAATCCAGTGTTAAAGAGGCAAGTTTAATTTTACTTGAGAAAACTAATTCTTGTGAGCTTAAATTAGATTAATGAATAAAGTGAGATAAAGGAGAAAGAGTATGGAATTTAAGGAAAGAAAGAGAACAAGACTTTTCGGCCTGCCATGGACTTTTACTAGATATTACGTTGATGAAGAAAAAGTAACCATTAAAGCTGGGTTTTTGAGTATTGTTGAAGATGATGCTTATATGTATAAGATTCAGGATGTTCGTTTGATTCGTAGTTTTCTAGATAGAATTAACAGAACAGGAACTGTGGTATGCTATACTGGTGATATTACGCATCCAGAACTAAAGCTTTTACACATCAAACATTCTAATGAAATTAAAGATTTCTTAAGAAGTGCTTCTGAGGAAGCAAGAATAAAGAGAAGAACCTTGCATACCCTAGATATTGCCAATGGATCAGAATTCGAAGATGTAGATGACATCAATATTATTCAATAAAAAGAAGAAGGGCTCATCCAGAGAAAACTGGATGAGTTTTTTCAGTACATCTATTAATAAAGTGTCTTATTAAGTCGATAATATTAATGATTATCTATGAAAAGAACTACATTCTTCCGCAGAATATACTGCAATGAAATTAGGAGGTATGAAATTGGAGACTAATATACTATTGGAAAGTGGTACGAATGAATTAGAGGTATTAGAGTTTTGTGTTGGGGACCAGCATTATGGAATAAATGTAGCAAAGATTAAAGAGATATTACCTTATAAAGAGCCTACTTTGGTTCCTAATTCTCATAGAAGTATTGAAGGTATATTAATGCCTCGTAATGAGATTATAACCGTTATTAGCTTATATGAGAGTTTACATATCCCAAAAACAGAGAGTAAAAAGGAAATGCTTATTGTGACCAATTTTAATCAGTTATCTGTTGGTTTCCATGTAAGCAAGGTGCTTGGGATACATCGTGTATCCTGGGGGGATATATTAATACCAGATCAGACGCTTAGTAATACTGCACAAGGAGGAGGTTTAGCTACTGGAATCATCAAGATAAATGATAAGCTTATTATTATTCTTGATTTTGAAAAGATAGTTGCAGATGTTAGTCCGACTACTACACTAAAAATTGAGGATGTTAAGAAATTGGGACATAGAGACCGTACAGACAAGCCAATATTAATCGCCGAGGATTCCCCTATGTTATTCCAGTTAATCAAAGATTGTTTGACGCAAGCAGGTTATGACAATTTGATTTTAACAACGAATGGTCAAGAAGCGTGGGACAAGATATCGGATATTATGGAACATGGAAATGTGAGTAAAGAATTATCTTGTGTCATTACTGATCTAGAAATGCCAAAAATGGATGGACATCATCTTACTAAATTGATAAAATCAAGTGAGATGTTAAAGAATATTCCAGTTATTATCTTTTCCTCACTTGTGAATGATGAAATGAGGAAAAAGGGAGATAAACTAGGTGCTGATGCCCAAATCTCCAAACCTGAAATTGGAATTTTAGTGGAAACTATGGACGAATTTATATTCCACAAAAAGAAGTAAGTTGTGCATAATGAAAGAAAACACGATATGTATCGTGTTTTCTTCTTGAAAATACTTATAAAGCTAAGGATCCTGTTATTTCAGAATTTATTACATAATAAGCAGTATTTTCTATTGGTTTTATGTATAATTGTATTTCTTTAATTTCTTTAAGTTTTTTACCTTGAGCTGACCAAACTTGTTTTATGGCATTTATAAGAGTCATTTCGTCAATTTCAAGGTTTTCGTATTGTATGATAGTTTTTGTTTTCATTGTTATACCTCCTTTTAGATAAAAGTATTTTTAATATATAGCAAAATGGAAAAATTTGCAAATGTTTTTTATAAATTATTTGGTCATCCAAAGGTGGTGAAGATATGGCTAATTGTAAAATATGCAATGATGTGATTCCAGAAGGAACAGATATTTGTAATGAATGTAATAAAAAGCTGGTACATAATGATGAACAATATTTGGATCAGTTATTGGCATTAGTGACTGGAAATCAGTCTGAGTCATATCAACACACTGAGAATTTAGTTGATGATATTCTACAATCAGAATATGTAGTTGAATCTATTTCATATACAGAGGATGAGTTACAAAGACAAAATTCAAAGGATGATGACTGGAATTTGCTTAATCAGACTATGAATAAGCAAGTTGATAAAAGTTCTGAAGGATTGGAGTATAGCAAAGATATTCCCGCGGAAGGTGCATTGGATGAAGTCGAAAGTATCTTCATGGATGACTATGGTACAGTACTACAGGAAATAGCCATTGGTTCCAGTGATAAATCGGAGGATCTCATAATTAATGAGGATATTTACGTACAATCTGTAGATGAATCTTTAGAACAAGATGATTACATTCATTACTTAGTCAATGATGGTATTATGGAACATCAAGAGGAGATAATGGACATACCAGATAATCTTGTGGCAGAAGATATGCAGAACCCATTAGTGGATGAGGAAGTGATTGACTTTATAGATAATGAGGTTACTGAATTATATAATGATTCGGAAGCTTCTGATATACCGGTAATAAAAGATGAAAGTGACGTAGAAGAAGTGCTAGAAGAGGAAAAATATAACAACAACAACAATGCATTTAACGAGGATGCATTTTTATCCAGCTTGATGGATTCGGATTTACAGGATGCTGTAGGGACTTCGATGGATGAACAGAGTGATATGGGTTCAGATAGTATTCAGGAACTAGAATCAGATAATAGTTCGGGACTTGTACTGGATGATGAACTTAGTGAACTGCATAAACTGTTAGGAGAAGTTACTGAGAATGCAGATGATTTCAGACTGGAGCATATATTATCAAACGGCGCTATACAGGAGGAAGATAAGGAAGAGGCGGTGAAGATAAATACCGCTGATATTCTGAAACAATCTTTAAGTGCCGTATCTGATTTAGACGATCCATCCCTAGAGGCTGAGTTTATCAATATTCTTCCTACAGAAAAACCTACTTTGAAGACAGAAAAAATAAGTTTCTTTAAGAAGCTATTTAGCAATGTCCATCCTGAGAACCCTGAGGAGGAGTTGATCAAAGAGGAACAGGAAGAAGCCCTTTTAAAGGAGAAGAAGCAGCTAAAGGAAGAAGAGAAACAAAAAAAAGCTGCGCTGAAGCAAGAAAATAAAGAAAAAAAAGCTGCAATGAAAGAAAGCAAGCAGAAGCAACTGGCGGATGAGAAAGAGAATAGAAAGAAAGCCAGAGATGCAATTGCTGCAGCTTATGTACCGGAAGGAAAAATAAATAAGGCAGGTGCTTTTGTAGTATTTGTGTTTGCTGCCTGTGTTGCGATATTTATCATCCAGGGAACATCGTTCGCTTCTTATCATCTCTCAATAAAGAGTGCAGAAAAAGATTTACGAAATTCTAGATATGATGAAGCATATGAAACTCTATCTGGTGAGACCCTAAAAGAAAAGGATGAGATTGTATATGATAAACTTCAGACGATTATGGTGGTTAAGAAAGAGCTGAACTCCTACTATAATTTTAAGAAAATGAATATGGAGCTAGAGGCATTGGATTCTATCATAAAGGGAATCGACAGATACGAGAGATATTATGCTAATGCTAAGGAATTAAAGGTTGACAAAAACCTAAATTCTTTAAAGGATGAGATGATCTCGATTCTTAAAAATAGTTACAAACTAAGTGAGAAAGATGCAATTAAATTAATTGATATTAAGGATGCTGAATCATATACGGAGCGATTGACAACAATCGTTAGTAGTGTGATTAATAGTGAAGAGGTTTCCGAGCAATTAGTACAAAAAAATAAGTAGTTGCATTCTCTAATAAAGTCATTTAAGATATAAAGAATAGCAGGTGAGAACTGGCTATTCTTTATTTTTTACTAACATGTAAAGGAAGTGTAGACGTGATAGCAATCATTGACTATGATGCCGGTAATTTGAGAAGTGTTGAGAAAGCATTATGTTCTCTTGGTGAAGAAGTAGTCATCACCAGGGACAAGGAACTATTACATAAAGCAGATAAGGTTATCCTTCCAGGTGTTGGAGCATTTGGTGATGCAATGGAAAAATTACATCGATATGGACTTGTAGACATCATTAAAGAACTAGCTAAAGAGAAGCCTTTTTTAGGAATCTGCCTTGGGCAGCAGCTTATTTTTGATGAAAGCGAAGAAGCTCCCGGGATTGCCGGTCTAGGACTTTTACCTGGTAAGATCTTAAAAATTCCTGATGCTAAGGATCTTAAGATTCCACATATAGGTTGGAATGACCTTACAATTAACACATCCTCCAGATTGTTTAGGAATATTCCATCCAATTCCTATGTTTATTTTGTACACTCTTATTACCTGAGTGCTGAGAATATCCAGGATGTAGCAGCAACCACATTCTATAGTACGACAATCCATGCTGCAGTTGAGCACGAGAATATTTTTGCGTGTCAGTTCCATCCAGAGAAAAGCGGAACGGTTGGTTTACAGATTCTACGTAAT
>JAEYRR010000334.1 GCA_023435505.1 Bacillota bacterium
CCACAAAGGCAGCGTTTATATTTTTGACTATATTCTTCACCTTACCAATATAGATATTATGAAGAATTCCTTCATTGTTTTCATTGGAGATGTTCACCTGGGCAAGCTGATCATTCTCCATTAGACAGGATAATATTCTATTGTTATGTCGAAGAACAACTAATTGATTATTCATTACAAAGCGCCTTTCCCTAATCTATAATATTACATAACCTGATACTGACTTAATGGCACAAGATTCTGTTTCCCTGCTTCTTTTTCTTGTTTGGTGACATCATTGGCGTATACTTCCATACGATGTATCTGATACGCCAGAGGATTGTATTCTATATTTACATAAAGACAGAAGGCTTTCATAACTAGTTCTGGTTTCAGGTTATCTACACTACCGGAACACAAACGTAAAAATACTATATTATCATTTGCATAGGAATCCGCCTTTTCAACAGTTACCTGGTACTGACAGTACTTACTAAATTCTAATTCAGAGAGCGCAGCTGCATAGATATATGGTTTGATATCAAGTTCAACCTCACTCTTCTTCGTCTTTTTCTTAATTAAAATCTGAGGCTCAGAAAGAAATCTATTAAAGTGTTCAGAAAAATTCTGAACCACTTCATAACCATCCTTTAAGGATACCATATAATCCGCTGCTGCAACTGCAGTCATAGACTTAATACTGTCTTCTTTTAACATAGAAAAACCGACAGCCTCAATCCCTTCTACCAAAGCAGGATTCAATTTGGCCAGGAATTCTTCTTCCGTAATGGAAGAATTCAATTCCATGTCCATATACTCTGCTCCACTGGTAAGGCCTACCCCAAGTGGTGATGCAAAGGAGGTAATCTGATGAGGGCTGTAGCCCTGGGAATAAGCCACATCAATGCCTGCACGTCTGAAAGCCTTCTGGAAAAATCTCATTAGGTCAAGGTGCCCGATAAATTTCACAGCACCATATTTAGTAAACTTAAGCCTTGCTTTCATAGCAAACACCTCCTCCATAACTCATTGCACCGCAACCGGAACATTTCTGTCTGCAGTTTGGGGTAACAGTAGACGCTTTGGCTTGCTCATATTCTCTTATTAAGAACTTCTTAGTAACACCTACATCTATGAAATCCCATGGCAGAGTTTCCTCATACTCTCGCTCTCTTGAAGTATAAAAATCAACGTCAATTCCCTGTTCAGAAATCGCTTCCATCCATGCATCATATTTAAAGTGTTCTGACCAGGAATCAAAGATACATCCTTTTTTATAAGCTGAAAGTAAAACATCATTCAACCTTCTGTCTCCTCTAGCAAAGATTCCTTCTAACATGGTAAGCTCCGCTTCATGCCAGTTGTAACGAATACTTTTATAGTTTAATTGTTCCTTCATCTTGCCATTTAAGAAACGTTGTCGTTCTAAGAACTCCTCTGGTTTACACATTCTGCTCCACTGAAATGGAGTAAATGGCTTTGGTACAAAAAAGGAAGTACTGGAGGTAATCTGGCAACGACCACTACGTTCATGCTTTGGTATTGCATCGTAATATTCTCTAGCCACTAAATCAGACAGGATTGCAATACCTTCAATATCTTCCTCTGTCTCGGTTGGAATACCTAACATAAAGTATAGCTTTACCTTACTCCATCCGCCGATAAAGGCATCTCTGGCACCTTTAAGAATCATTTCCTCTGTCAGACCTTTATTGATTACATCACGAAGACGTTGGGAGCCTGCCTCAGGCGCAAAGGTTAAGCTACTTTTCTTTACATCCTGAACCTTACTCATAACATCTAGGGCGAATGCATCAATACGAAGGGAAGGCAGGGATACGTTTACTCCCTTATTGCCGTACTCATCAATCAGATAATACACAAGTTCTTGAAGTTGACTATAGTCACTAGAACTTAGGGAACTTAACGTAATCTCCTCATGGCCGGTAGATGAAAGGAGCTGATCTGCCTTTTGTTTTAAGAACTCCAAGCTTCTCTCTCTTATCGGACGATATATCATACCTGCCTGACAGAATCTACAACCTCTGATACACCCTCTTTGAATCTCTAAAACCACTCGATCCTGGGTTACTTTAATATAAGGAACCAATGGCTTGTCTGGGTATACGGCATCACTTAGTTCCATCTCCACCTGTTTTTTTATAGAAGGTTTTGCATGGGAATTATTTGGAGCAAAGCTTGCAATAGTACCATCTTCGTTGTAAGTAACGTCATAAAACATTGGTACATAAAGTCCTTCAATTTCTGCAGCTGCTTCTAAGAACTCCCTACGGGAGGTTTTATTCACTTTATGCTCTTTATAAACATCTAAAAGCTGAGCATATACAGTTTCTCCTTCTCCGATATAGAAAATATCAAAGAAATCAGCGATTGGTTCTGGATTGTAGCTACAAGGGCCTCCACCAATTACAATTGGGTCAGACTCAGAGCGGTCACAGGACTTTAATGGAATCTGGGACAGATCTAGGATTTGCAGGATGTTCGTGTAACACATCTCATACTGCAGAGTAATTCCTAGAAAATCAAAATTCTTAATTGGATCCTGGCTCTCTAAAGCAAACAGTGGGATATTTTTCTCCCTCATGATTTTATCTAAATCTACCCATGGAGAGTACACTCTCTCACAATAGGTGTCTTCTCTTCGGTTAAACATATCATAAAGAATCTGTATCCCTAAATGGGACATGCCAATTTCATAGACATCAGGAAAACACATGCAAAAACGTATGTCCACCTTACTTGGATCCTTTACAACCATATTCACTTCATTTCCAATATATCGAGCCGGCTTTTCTACCGATAATAATATCTCATCTGAAAGTGCTAATTTTCTCATAGGAACCTCTTTCTCATTTTTTGTTAATTTAACTTAACTGTTGTATTTTAGCACATAAAAGCCAGTAGTACAAGGCAGTTGTACTACTGGCTATCCTTCTTATCC
>JAEYRR010000346.1 GCA_023435505.1 Bacillota bacterium
TTTTAACCATACTCTTTATTTCCTCATAAAAGTATGATAAAATATTAACAAAATCATATAGGAGGTGTAGTAGTGGATATTACCGTGTGTATTGGGAGTTCATGTCACTTAAAGGGTTCCAGAGAAATAGTAAAGAAGCTGCAGCAACTATTAGAACAAGAAGGTCTGCAGGATGAAGTGGAACTGAATGGCTCCTTTTGTATAGGCCAGTGTGTAAATGGTGTTTGCGTTAAATTAGATGAAGAGATATTTTCCTTATCTCCAGAAGATACTGATAACTTTTTTAAGGAGCAAGTACTTAGGAGGCTTACATAATGAAGGTAATCGGCTTTAAAGAAGCGCAGTGTAAGAATTGCTATAAATGCGTTAGAATCTGCGAAGTAAAAGCGATTGTCGTTAAAGATCAACAAGCGCAGATTCTCGATGATAAATGCATTTTATGCGGTCATTGTCTGGACGCTTGTCCACAAAATGCCAAAACCCTAATTAGTGATTTAGCTAGGGTAAAAGAGTACATAAAAAATGGTGAGAAAGTAATCATCTCCCTGGCACCTTCCTATCTTGGAATCATGCATTATAAGAAGGCCGGCCAGGTAGTCAATGCATTAAAGAAACTAGGCTTCTATCAGGTCCGGGAGACCTCTGAAGGGGCTGCTTTTGTGACCCAGGAATACCAGAAGCTTTTAAAAGAAGGAACCATGCGTAACATCATTACCACCTGTTGCCCAAGTGCCAATGATCTCATTGAGATTTATTTCCCTAGTCTGACTAGGTTTATGGCACCGGTGGTTTCACCAATGGTAGCCCACGGAAAACTGATTAAAGAAGAATTGGGCCCTGACGTTAAGGTGGTATTTCTTGGCCCTTGTATTGCCAAGAAGCGAGAAGCTTTATCCGATGCAAGGACAGCAGGAGCAGTGGACGCAGTCATTAACTTTACTGAGCTAGAGGACTGGCTTACAGAAGAGGGCATCAATACAAATAGCTTGGAAGAGATGCCTTTAGACAACCCAAATCCTGAGGTAAACCGTCTATATCCGATTACTAGCGGCGTTATATCCTCAGTGGTGGCATCCGGCGATGACGACCACTATCACAAGTTTTATGTCCATGGCATGAATAACTGTATGGAACTCTTAAGGAGCATGGAAAAAGGGGAAATCAGCGACAGCTTTATCGAGCTCAATGTATGTAACGGAGGCTGTATCAAAGGTCCGGCTGTAGATACCTCAGGTATCTCTAGGTTTAAAGTAAAGCTGGAGATGGAGGAAAGTATTCCTAAAAACCCTGTGGAGGAGAAAGAGTATTTCTCTCATGAGTGTCTGAATCTTCATAAACAGTTCCTACCTCGTAAAAATGAGGATAAGATCCCAACAGATGCCCAGATACGAGAAATTCTAAAGAAAATAGGTAAGGTAGATGCTTCTCATGAACTCAACTGTGGCGCCTGTGGCTATGGCTCCTGCAGGGAGAAGGCCATTGCCGTATACCAGGGGAAGGCAGAGCTTAGCATGTGTATTCCGTATATGCATGACAAGGCAAGCTCCATGGCCAATTTGGTACTGGATACTACTCCGAATGCCATTATTGTTGTAGATTCTGAGATGAAGATTATGGAATATAATCTGGCAGCAGAGCAGTATTTTCATGTACCGCCAGCAGAAGCCAAGCAAAAATACCTTTATGAGATCATCGATCACAGCAATTTTGAATATGTCCTTCATACCCACAATTCCCTGTTAGGCAAGAAGGTTACATATGAAGAATATGGGTTAACTACCCTTCAAAATATTGTCTATGTAGCGGAACAGGACAGCGTCCTTGGTATCATGTTGGACATCACCTTAGAGGAGGAGAAGGAAAAGAAGGCCTATGAGATAAAGATGGAAACCATCGAGATGGCCCAAAAGGTTATTGATAAGCAGATGATGGTTGCTCAGGAGATAGCCGGACTCTTAGGGGAGACGACGGCAGAGACCAAGGTTACCCTAACTAAACTTCGCGATACCATTTTAAACGATGGAAAAGTAGAGGAAGAGAAAAAACAACCAATAATTCTAAAGGGCACAAAGCCAGAAGAATAATGACAACAAGAAAATACAATAGATGGCTGGAAAGGTTGGTTTTCCATGGGAGTTAATGTAGAGATATCGTATAAAAGTTTAAATAAACATAATGAAGAGCTGTGTGGTGACAAAGTAGAGATCCTTAAGACTAAGGATTCTGATATTCTTATTCTGACGGATGGAATGGGAAGTGGCGTGAAAGCCAACATTCTGGCTACCCTTACCGGTAAGATTCTAGGCACCATGCTGGTCAATGGGGCTTCTCTTGACGATTGCGTAGAGACCATCGCCTTGACACTGCCAGTCTGTAAGGTACGTCAAGTAGCCTATTCCACCTTCAGTATCCTTCAGATTTTCCACTCTGGAGAGGCTTATCTTGTGGAGTTTGACAACCCTAGCTGCATCTGTCTTAGAGATGGGAATATGTTAAACCTTGACTACAAGGAACGGGTGATTCGGGATAAAAATATCAGAGAATACCGATTCCAAGTAAAGCTAGGCGACTATTTTATCCTTCTCAGTGATGGTGTGATTCATGCCGGAGTAGGGAAAATTCTTAATTTCGGTTGGGACTGGATCAATGTTGCGGAGTATGCCAAGGCCTCTTTAAAGACCGCCTTCACCGCAAACCGTTTGGCCAACACGTTATCTAAGGCCTGTGATGACCTATACATGCAGTCTCCTGGAGATGACACCACCATTGCTGTGGCAAAGATTATTGATAAGAGGGTGGTGCACATTTTTACAGGCCCACCTACGAGAAAAGAGGATGACACCAGAGTAGTTCTGGACTTTATGGAAGGGGACGCCACCACAATTGTATGTGGGGGAACCTCTGCCAATATAGTAGCTAGAGAGATGAAGAGAAAGATCGTCACCAGTTTGGATTATGTCGACCCCCACATCCCACCAATCGCTTACATAGAGGGAATCGACCTAGTGACAGAAGGTGTGCTGACGTTAACAAGAACCCTTTCTTTATTAAAACAGTATGCTAGAGGAGATGTGGATGAGAACTTTTTTACTGCCCTAGATGAGAAAAATGGGGCAGCTATGGTAGCAAAAGTACTGATAGAAAACTGTACAGACCTACATATGTATGTGGGAAAGGCGATTAATGTGGCCCATCAGAACCCTGAACTACCTTTTGATTTAAGTATACGTATGAATCTGGTGCAGCAGATTCAGGATGTTGTAAAGACAATGGGTAAGGAGGTTGCCATTTCTTATTACTAGGCAATCTACTTACATTTGATATACCTGACGACGAAAATCGTTAATAGAAAAATGGAGGATTTACCATGCTTGATGAGAATGCTAGACTTGGAAGTATAAAACATGAAGTGCTCTATTCCGTTGCAAAGGCAGCCTTTCATGGAAACTTGGAGGAGAGAAGAGAACAGATCCCATATAAGATGATTCCTGGCCCACAGGCTAGATTTCGTTGCTGTATCTATAAGGAAAGAGAGATAATCAGACAGAGGGTACGTCTGGCAGAGGGCTTGTCTCCTCAACCAGACAAGGATAATAAGAACATCGTACAGATTATCAATTCAGCCTGCGAAGGATGTCCGATTACCCGTTTTACCGTAACAGACAACTGCCAGAAATGTGTCAGCAAGCGCTGCCAGGAGTCTTGTAATTTTGGAGCCATTACAATGACAAAGGACCGAGCTTACATAGACCCAGAACACTGCAAGGAGTGCGGGAAATGTTCTCAGGCCTGCCCATACAATGCTATCGCTGATCTGATGCGACCATGCAAGAGAAGCTGTCCAGTAGATGCTATCTCCATGGACGAGAACAACATTGTAGTGATTGATGAAGATAAATGTATCCAGTGCGGCGCCTGCATCAAGGACTGCCCATTTGGAGCTATCTCCGACCGCTCCTTTATGGTAGATGTCATTAAGTATCTTCTAAGTGGGCATTCGGTGTATGCTTGCGTAGCTCCCGCCATTGAAGGCCAGTTTGGAAAGGATGCTTCCATCGGCGTACTGAGAGAGGCAGTAAAAGCTCTAGGCTTTAAGGATATGTACGAGGTTGCCCTAGGTGGTGATATCGTAGCAAAAAGTGAGGCAGAAGAATGGTTAGAGGCCTATGCAGAAGGGAAGAAGATGACCACTTCCTGTTGCCCTGCCTTTGTCAATATGATCAAAAAGCATTACCCACAGCTAATTGGGAATATGTCTACCACAGTATCTCCGATGACAGCTACTGCAAGACTGATTAAAGCCCAGGACCCAGAAGCAATTGTGGTATTTATAGGACCATGTATTGCCAAAAAGGGTGAGGTTTTAGATAGCGTTGCTCAGGACAGTGCGGATTATGCCCTGACCTTTGAAGAGTTGGATGCCATGTTCCGTGCCATGAAGATTGACTTGGCAGATTACCAAGGCAAAATGCAGCAAGCCAGCATCTTTGGCAAACGTTTCTCTCAGTCAGGTGGTGTTACGAAAGCAGTAATCGAAGCGATGGAGGAAATGGGACAGGCTTCGGATGCTTCTGTTTGTCAGGCAAATGGAGCAGCAGAATGCAAAAAAGCCTTGATGTTATTAAAGCTTGGACGACTGCCGGAAGACTTTATGGAAGGAATGGTCTGTGAAGGAGGCTGTATGAATGGCCCTGGCAATGTACAAAGAGGACCAATGTCGAAAAAAGATAGAGAGACCCTTTTATCTCAGGCTGATAATAGAGGAATTGAGGATGCTCTGAAAGTTTATGAGGATGTGAAGATCTCCACTCATAGGAGATAAAAATAGAATTGCATATTAATATTGAAGAAAACTGAGAAATCTGTAGAAATAATTTCTCAGTTTTCTCTTTAATATCGAGCTTCCAAATATTGACATATTTGGAAAATGATGGTATTCTATACAAGCGAGTCAGTCATATAAAAGAAAAAGAGGGGAATACGTATGGGAAATACAGGATATATGGATTTTTATACACATATACTTCCATTAGAGGATCGTCCAGTAGAGATGGAGACAACGAATAAGCTACTACTTATGGCCTATCAGCAGGGGGTTCGAACTATTCTGGCAACTCCTTATAATTATCCAGGAGGAACTACTCAGGACAATGAGAAAGTACTTTCCATATGTAAGAAAGTGGATGAAGAGGCAAAGAATATAGATCAGGAATTTCAAGTTCTTCCGGGGAATGCAGTTCTTTATAGAAAAAGCATTGCATCAGAGGTAGAAGCCGGGAATATACTGACTCTAGCTGGTAGCCGGTATCTTTTAGTTGAATATCTTCCAGAGGATTCATTTTACCATATTAATGATGGAT
>JAEYRR010000014.1 GCA_023435505.1 Bacillota bacterium
TTATTATTCTCCACTTTTTCAGTAAAATTACTGAGTTTTTCTTTATAACCGCTCCACTCTCTTAACAGCACTGGCGTTAGGGTATAAATGGTATCTATATCTCCTATGGCAGCAGCGTTTTCCAACACCTTTGCCATTCCAGACAATGGAATAATACCGATTAATGCAGCTGAGCTCTTCATTCCATGTACCTTTATATGGTATTGATGAAGATTATCTGATTCGGATAGGTGTTCAAACAGACGCTGTAACGTTTCTACATCAGTATCAATCATACTGACAAATTCCTCTACTAGATACACCAGTAGCTCTTTATCAGGAAAATGTAGTAACCCGTAATTCCAATCTAAGCCATCCACATCCGGAAGCTTCTTAGAAATATCTTTATATAAACCTTCTTCACCAGATCGGTTGTCCTTCTCCTCCACTAAATTAGGAGGAAGAAACCTCTTTATTTCCCTTTCTAATTTATCTGGTACAATTGGTTTTGCCAAAAAATCATCAAAACCCTCCGCCATATACATCTCCTTTGCACCGGTAACTGCATTGGCAGTCAGAACCACCACAGGAGTCTGACTACAGCGGTTGTCCTTTAATTCTCTCATACGACGTAATGTTTCTATACCATCCATATTGGGCATCATATGATCCAGAAAGATTAGATCAAATACTTGCTCTTTCACCAAAGACAATGCCTCAGCTCCGCTACTGGCCTCAGTAATATGGACCTCTGTTTGCTTTAATAAGCCCTGGAATACCTTACGGTTCATTTCATTATCGTCAACTACCAGGATATGGGCATGAGGTGCGCAAAAAGAAGCGCGATATATGTATTCATTTGCCTTTCTATCTATCCGATCCTGCAGATTACCAATCGGTTCTAAGTCCACTATATTTTGCTCTAACCTAAAACTAAAGGTGGAACCTTCTCCATACACACTTTGTACAACCAGACTGCTTCCCATCATTTCTAAAAGCTGTTTGGAAATGCTAAGCCCCAGTCCCGTTCCTTCTATATTTCGATTTTTCTTTTCCTCAATACGTTGAAAAGCCACATAAAGACGGGATATATCCTCAGGCTTAATTCCGATACCGGTATCCTTCACTGTAAATAACAGTTCTTCCTTCATTCCTACCTTTATTCCTTTGACACGAAGTTCAATACTCCCTTTATGGGTATACTTCACTGCATTCGTTAACAAGTTAACTAATACCTGACGTATCCGCACATCATCTCCGTATAATCTGGATGGCAAAGAAGGATCCACCACTGTGTGGAACGTTAGGTTCTTTGCCTCCGCCTTAGGGGTAATCATATTAGAAAGGTCATGGATCAGACTACTTACATCGTATTCCACCGGAATAATCTCCATCTTTCCGGATTCAATCTTAGATACATCCAAGATATCATTAATGATGCTATATAAGCTCTGAGTAGCCGACTGGATATCAGATGCGTATTCCCTAATCAGTTCTTCGTGGCTTTCTCTAAGAATCATCTCGTTCATACCTAAAATAGAATTTATTGGGGTACGTATCTCATGAGACATATTAGCCAGAAAGTAAGTCTTCGCATTATTGGCAAGGTCTGCTCTCTCCTTCTCGTCTCTTAACTGTTCAATTAGATGAACATCCGGGCTTTCCACTGTCAAAAAGAAAGCTAGGTTCAGTAATGCTATTCCAACACCTGAAAATAATGACAAGGGAACAAGTGCCTGGTAAACAGATACAATTAGTTCACATCCAAGGGCCATGATGACAGCACTTTTCTTTTTGGGATTTATGAAATTCCAGTTTTTAAAACAAATAACTATAGATATGATAAGATAGAATCCAACACTTATATAAGCCATATTGGCGGCAGGTCCATAAGAATAGTTACCACCTGTGGTCTCTTTATAATATAGGGGTAGAAATATGACACCTGATAGGGAGACAAAGAGTGGTAGATTCCACAACCAACTCAACTTTCTGTTATTGCCGTAGATTCTACTATTCTCTTTATTAATCAGTGTCATATTATATCGAAAGGTAATAAATAAGACAATTACTAAAGTTCCTATAAAAATCTTATGGAAGATCTCATTTGCCAACTCTGGCACAGTGTCTAGATGATTAACCGTATACACTGTTATGGCATCAAACAAAAGATTTACCATAGAAGTAACGATTAACCATGAGAACAAAGTATGTATAAAGGTCTTCTTTCTCTTAGCAGAAAAATAGGTGACTGCTATAAAAGAAATGATAACCATACATGCTATTTCCATACGTATCATTGGTACTATCCTCCCTTAATTATTTGCTTCCTTAAAATATTGATTTAGACCATTGGCGATGCCTGTTACTATTTTGTCCTCATACTCCTCATTAACCAGTAACTTTTCTTCCTCCGGATTGGTCATGTAGCCCATTTCTACAATTGTAGTAGGCACCTTGGACCAATTGATTCCTGACATGGTGTCCGTTTCCCAAACTCCCCGTGAATTGGCATTAGTCGATGTAATTACAGCAGATAACACACAGTCCGCTAGTTTTCTACACTGCTGATAGATAGACGCATTATACGGATTTTTACTGGTATTACATATAGTAAGTACCCCATTTATACTACTTTTTTCAGAGCCATTGGCATGAATACGAATGAGTGCATCTGCATTGGCAGTATTGGCCATCTTTGCCCTCTCTGAATTACTAATATCTACATCATTGGTAGTTCTAGTCATAATTACCTGGTACCCCATGCCCTCCAGTACCTTTTTAAGTTTATGGGCTACGGTTAAGTTAAGCTCATATTCATAGATTCCTGTAGTAGTTCCTCGGGTTCCACTGGATACCTTCTTCTTCATCTCAGTTGCTCCAGGTCCAATGGGCTCTGTATCAGAATTGCCTTTAGCTTGATGGCCTGCATCGATAACAACCAGTCTAGCAGCCGGTTTTATAGTTGAGCTCTGTGTATACTTTTTAGTTGGTTCACTACTTTTTTGTACTTGTGGATTTGATGTTTTTTCTGGAGTTAAAGTATTACTAATGGTTCCTCCTTGCTGACATCCTGCTAAGATAGACATTAGGAATACAAACATTAAAATGCATAGGATTCCTTTCTTATACAATACTATATCTTCCTTTCTAAATGCAATACTTACCATAAAAACATCTTATAATTATACCCTTTGTACTCATTTATTTCAACAATCTGGAAAATATTATTCCATCCTACTAATCTCCTAAGAATTTATGTAGGCTATCGCTGCAAAATGAGCCATAGCCATTCTATTTTCATACTATATACTTAATCTCACACTCTGGAAAATACTGCATCAGTTTTTCTTTAAAGAAAGCCTTGATTTGCTGCATATCCTCTTTTGTATACGTGTATTTACCATATCCAAACTGTCCATACTTATATTTTCTCTCGTCATCATCCATAGGTAATGTAGTAGTGGGGAAGATTTCCTGAATAAGATTCTTTGCTCTCGGGGTATACCGGTGTGAAATCACCTCAAAAAATAACCTATGTTCACGATTTTTAGGCAACTTATCTGCTAACTGCCCTAGAAGCTCTTCATACTCTATTTTCCATTCGTCATAAATAAATACAGGTGCTATTAAAAATCCGATTGGATACCCTGCCTTACTCATCTTAGCAGCAGCATCAATTCTGGCTGAGATAGAGGCTGTAAAATGCTCGTATTCCGAACGGACCCTTTCCGTGTTAATACTAAATCGTACCTCAGTCTTATTA
>JAEYRR010000102.1 GCA_023435505.1 Bacillota bacterium
GGGTATATAGACAAGGATGGCAATTATTATGATGCCAATGCCATGAAGGATAACCCTGATATAGTGGATTATAATAAGGTAGTCTATAATGCAATCATTGATAAATACCAAGGTCTTGACTGGGCGTACCAGCTTAAGGGTAAAGAGGTAACATTAAAGAAATAAAGACGAAGTGTTATATACAATGACAAAGGCACCAGCTTTGAACTGGTGCCTAATTTGTTATTTACATAAAAACTGCTCATATTCACGAAATTCTGGCAGATAGACATTGATTTCTTTTGCATAGTCTGTTGTATGAGCTTCGTATACGTAGGATAAATTATCAATTTCTACATGTTCGGTAAAGGTATTGAGATCCATAAATTTGTAGTGGCGAAGTGGAACTCTGTACTTATTTAGCGGTTTTATATTCTTGTTAATCGGACAGTTGATATTTCCACCATTGATCAGAAGCGGCCCATTCTGGCTGCCAAGATATAATTTATGAGCGGCGGCAAGTTTTATGGATATGGTCCCTTTTTGAATCTCGGTAACACCAGTTCCGGTATAATTTCCTATACCACACATGTGAATGCCCTGTATCAGACAGATACATTCCTGTATAGCGACTTTTATGTATACACTACCATTTATGGAGCCAATGGCGCAGCCATCTCTGGCATTTAACTTAAGAATGATACGGCCATCCTGAAGAAAAATATTACTCTTTTGAGTAGATAATACTCCAATACAGCAACTGCTCTGACCAGTCAGTTTCATTACCAGATCAGCAGAGGAGGATAGGTTGAGACCTCCATTGAGACATCCAACTCCCAGACTATTGGTTCCGTTGGATTTGATCTTAATAGAAACCTTGCCCAGCTCAATATTTGCCAGACCATCAATACAACCAATACCGATGGCAATTTGCCCGTCTGTAATTAAGGAATAGCTACCTCCTAACAACTCAATCTTGGAGTTTGTATTGCCTTTTCCACCACCGATACAGACTGAGGTTTCGTTTTTATTACTTATAAGCAGTCTGCCACCAATGTTAATAGTAATAGAACCGTAGGTGTTAAATGGAGATTCTCCGATACCAATACTGTTTGCTGCATCCGTTCGAATCGTTAGATTACCATCGCCTGTGATGTTAAGCTTTGAAAATTCCGGAACTCTAATACCCTGAAAACCAAGGAAATTATCTCCTATAAGGGTTATATCTATTTGACAGTTTCTACCGATGTTAATACTAGGACCTTCGTTACTGGTAATATTAATATCCTCAAACTCTAAAGCCACTTTGGAATTGTCCGGTATCATCACAGCCATTTTACATTGTGAAGAACCTCCCTTTAGTTTGAGCCTTTCCGTGTTCACTACCAGAGTTGAGAAACCATCATTACTAAGTTCTGCTAGATCAAGTTCAGTATTATCGTCTGCAATATAGGTTTCATTACTAGCGCTACTTTCTAGGTATTTTAGATTAATTGCATTAATTTCTTCCCTTTGTTTTTTAGGTAAATGTGAAAGAAGTTCAGGAGATGGATGATATAGATAAAAGCCCTGAAGTAGATCTACACCCAAATATATGACGGTATGCATCTCCTTAAAGGTTTCCACACCTTCTGCCAGTGAAATCATCCCATGGAGTTTAGCAAATTGAATAATATTCGAAACCAAATGTCTCTTTTTTTCATCGTTGTCAATGTTGTTAATTAAGCTACGATCAATCTTGATATATCGTGGATTATATTTTAGCAGGTTTAGTTCATTACCATAGCCAGAGCCATAGTCATCCAGAGCCAATTGTGCGCCCAAAGTGTTGATGCGTTCTGTTAGCAGGAGATGGTCTTCTTCTGTATGTACATAGATTTCTGAGGCTTCTATAACTATTTTTTGGGTATATGCATGATAGTTTTTATATAAAGTATCAAAATCCTCTTTGCTTAGCAGTTGATTAGGTAGGCAGTTTATAAATAAGTATTTACCATGAAAGGATGAGAAGTGGTCTTTGTATAGTTTCATTATGTTAAAGAAGGTGTAGCGTTCAATTTCGTTTAGCCTTTTTTGACGCTCTGCAATTTCCAGAATCTCTTTCGGACTTAACCCAATGGATTCATCAGTCCGCATAAGGGCTTCGTAAGCATAAACCTCTCCACTTTTTGCAGAAATGATAGGTTGAAAATAATAACGAAAGCTATTTGAGTTCATAAGCTTCTCGAATCGGTCATTACGCTTCAGTTCTAACTCTTGTTTCTTAAAGGAGGAAGGAGTAAATTCATTTTTTTCCTCCTTGTTAAAGCAAATGGCTTCAAAAAGAGCATAACTGGTATTGGTAATCAGATCATCAAGAGTATTACTGTGGGATGGATACCAGGCATAGCCGCACTCTACGGTACAAAGTGATTCATCTTTCAGGAGTTTAAGAAGCTCTTTTTTTAGACTTTGCTGCATAGTGTCTATGAGATCTAAGGTAGATTGCTTATCATATCCATGTATAAAAACAAGATATTCATGCTTGGATTTAATAGCACTAAAATAGTTCTCTTGTTTATCGGAAGCAAGACTATTAGTTAGCTCTTTGAGGTTAATAGAAGACTCTTTTTGATTCCTATAAAGCAGTTCAATGTTTTCTGCATGAAAGGCAATCATACAGGCAGGTTCCGTAGATATTAAAGTATAGTCTTTTACTTTTTTATAGAAGGAATCAGGAAATAGAAGGCCTGTTTCTGTATCATACTCACTATGAGGTTTTAAGGAGATCTTTTCTTTTGCTTGACTTTGCTGATTGAATTTAATACAGATGAAGATGATTAGAAATATAAAAACCAGTGCAGAGGAGAACAGAGTCAGGGAGATGATTAGAATTGCTTGTTGTGTATTGTCCAAGGCTGACTCGTTAAAATTATAAAATAGTCCAATAATCAGTGAACATAATCCAAATGTGAATAACACTGAATGTAATATAACATTATGAAATAATTTGCTTTGTAATTTATCCATATGTTATCTCCTCCGACATAATAATACACTTATATATGTATATCGGACTAATTTATTATTTAATTAGAGAGTGAAAGAATATATTTCCAATAAAAAAGAGGGCAATGAAGCCCTCGAATACTAATAACTTTGCTTATTATGAAAAGTGGAATCAACTTTGGCATCACGTCTTACGGATACGCTTCCCTTTAGAAGAGGGGAGACGAATTTGTAGAGGACAGCTGTGAGAGTTGAGACAATGGTACATTTTAAAAGGTTAAATGGGAGAACTGCAAATACCAGGAAGGTATAGAGGTTATTTATTGCATCGTTTTTCGCAGTTCCTGCTGCTACAATTCCTTCCATGGTCAGATGGCCACCGGAGGCACCAATATAAGCTGGTAAGGTAAGATAAGCATTAATAAAGCAAGAGGCAATGCTCATTAACAGTGTTGCAACAATAAGGCCAAAAATAGCAGTCGTTTTGTTCTTTTTATGTTTGTAAATGATTGCAGCGGAAAATACGAATATGGAGCCGGAAATAAAATTTGCCAGTTCTCCTATGCCACCCGTATCAGAACCAGATATCATGTGAAGAAGATTCTTTAAAAGTTCCATAATAATACCAGCTAGTGGACTGATGGCAAAAGCACCAATCATAATTGGCAGATCACTGACATCCACCTTATAGAATGGTGGCGCAAATGGAACAGGGAAGGAGATAAGCATAAGCACAGCAGCCAGTGCAGACAGCATTCCCATCAATACTAGATTTCTTGTAGTAAATAATTTTTTTGTTGACATGATAATCCTCCTCTAATTATGAATTCTAAGTTCTAATTAAGAAGAAAAGATT
>JAEYRR010000109.1 GCA_023435505.1 Bacillota bacterium
ACATGGATATTAGAGGATAGCGGGTTAATCCTTATGTTGGCAGGTTTTATAATTGTAATATGTCTGTCTTATTGTGAAATAATAAGGGGGTACATAAGTCATGTATAGAATGAATCAGATATGGAGAGTAGCCATATCAAATTTTCGTGGGTGGCATAGAAAACCACAGATATACTTAACTTTTTTTCTTGGATTTATAGTAAGTTTTCTCTTATCTGATAAGGTTGTACAGTTTGCCAGTGAGCACGAGACAATACTACAGTCTCAGGAGGCATTTATATGGACATTTGGAGATTCTACGTCCATTCTAATTGCATCATTATTGTTGTTATTATTATTTGCTGATATGCCAAATTTAAATAATGATGTTCCATTTATGTTAGTAAGGACAAGCAGAGGGGTGTGGCTTGCAGGACAAATGTTATATCAGCTTATGGCTACCTTTCTATTTATGAGTTTTATTTTTATGTCAACATGTATGCTGTCTAGTGGATATTCGTATACTGCAAACATGTGGAGTGATACAGCAGCAATACTAGGTTACTCAACAATCGGTGAAGAGATAGCAGTTCCAGCCTTTGTAAAAGTGCTAGAACTTACATTTCCCTACCAATGTACCATTCACATATTTCTATTGATGCTTGGGTATTCAGCTGTGATGACTAGCCTTATGCTGTTCTTAAATTTATGGAGAGGAAAGGCTGGAATGGTTGGTGGTGTAATATTTTCGGCGTTTGGATTTCTTATGAATCCCCAGGTATTACAAGATCTCTTACCCGCTAACACACCATACCTGAACATGGCAAATATTATTTTTGGTTGGATTTCACCATTAAATCATGCTACCTACTATATGCATAATTTTGGATATGATAATCTCCCCAGATTGTGGCAATCCTATTTATGTTTTATAGTTGTGACAGTTGTTCTATTTGTTATGTCTATGTGGAGAGTAAAAAGATACAATTTCTCATTCACCGGAACTCAGAATTAAGAAAGTTGGTAAGTAAATATGGATGATATGAAGAAAACAGAAGGTGTGATAGTTCGTCATGTGTATAAATCTTTTGGGAAAGAGCATGTGTTAAAGAATGTTAACCTTACAATAAAACCAGGCGAGATTTTTGGAGTAGTTGGAAATAACGGTAGTGGAAAGACGGTACTAATGAAGTGCATCTGTGGGTTTATGAAAGCGGATCAAGGAGAAGTTTACGTGGATGGCTGTCGTGTGGGAAAAGATAGTGATTTCCCGGATAACATAGGAATTATCATTGAGACACCGGGATTTATACCTGCCATGTCTGGGTATAGAAATCTTAAAGTACTGGCATCCCTAAAAGCTAGAATAGGGAAGAAGGAAATAAAAGAGGTTTTAGAAAAAGTGGGCCTTCAACCTAATATGAGAAAGCCAGTGGGAAAGTATTCCTTAGGAATGAGACAAAGACTTGGCTTAGCTCAGGCAATCATGGAGAATCCTAAAGTACTTATCTTAGACGAGCCATTTAATGGTTTAGATAAGAATGGTGTGGCCCAAATGCGTGAATTATTAAAGGAACTGAAAGCCGAGGGAAAAGCGATTCTTTTGGCAAGTCATAATGCGCAGGATATAGAAGAACTATGTGATAGAGTGCACGAGATGGAGGATGAGTGGGATGAGGAATAGAATAAAAATGCTTGTATGCTTACTTACATTGCTCAGTATGTTGGCAATGAATGGATTTTCAGAAATTGTATATGCTAGTGGTGCTACTGATGCGCCAGCTACAGATCCAGTGATCGTTCAACCTAAGGTTATTGTGACAAAAAGTGTCACAAATCCTGGAAAGGTAAAGGCGGGAGAAGAATTTGATTTGTCAGTTACCATGAAGAATACTAGCAACAGTGTGGCACTTAAAGATTTGACAGTTACAATTACACCCTCTCTAGACCAGTTTGCCCTCTGTAGTGTCACAGATTATGTTTATCAAGAAAATGTCAAGGCAGGAGCAGAAGTTACTGTAACTTATAGACTACAAGCAAAGAGTGCTGTTGAAAGTGGACAATATACAATACCGCTAACCTTTGATTATACAGATGGCAATGGTATTTCATATACTTCACAGGGAACTGCCAGGGTGAATATTACCGGCAAGGCACAAAATAACGAAGTGGAGTATCAACCTAAATTGATAGTGACTAAGAGTAAGACAAATCCTAAAAACTGTAAAGCAGGGGAAGAGTTTGATTTAACAGTAACACTTAAAAATACAAGTAGTAATATGGAAATCAGGAATATGACGATTTCTATTGCACCTGATCAGACACAGTTTGCTGTTTGTAATGCCACCGATAGTATTTTTGCAAAGAAGCTAGGGGCAGAGAAGGAAATGACAGTAACCTATCGATTAAAGGCAATGGATACACTTGGGGAAGGCCAATATTCGTTGCCATTAACCTGTGATTATGTAGATACGAAAGGGAATCCATATACATATGCAGGCAATGCAAGAGTGAATATCACAAGCAAGGAACAAAAAAACGAAGTGGAGTCTCAACCTAAATTGATAGTGACTAAGAGCAAGACAACTCCTAAAGATATAAAAGCAGGGGGAGAGTTTGATTTAACAGTAACACTAAAAAATACGAGTAGTAATATGGAAATCAGGAATATGACGATTACCATTACACCCGATCAGACACAGTTTGCTGTTTGTAATGCCACCGATAGTATTTTTGCAAAGAAGCTAGGGGCAGAGAAGGAAATAACAGTTACCTATCGATTAAAGGCAATGGATACACTTAGGGAAGGACAATACTCGCTGCCATTAACCTGTGATTATATAGATACAAAAGGGAATCCATATACATATACAGGCAATGCAAGAGTGAATATTAGTGAAGCTATTACGACGGAGCTTCAGCCTAATGTTATAGTGACGAAAAGTGGAACAAATCCTGAAACGGTTAAGGCTGGAGAAGAGTTTGATTTATCAATCACCTATAAAAATGTAAGTAATAGCATGGCCCTTAAAAATTTGACTGTAACGATTGCCCCACCAGTCGAGCAATTGATTCTTTGTGATTCCACAGACTCAAGCTATCAAAGCGAATTAGGTGCAGGTGCAGAAGCAACAATTTCATATAAGCTTAAAGCAAAGGATATAGTGGAAAATGGGCAATATACAATACCATTAACATTTAGTTATGTAGATGATAAAGGAAATCCATATTCTGTTATGGGAACTGCCAGAGTAAATATACAAAACATAAGTACCGCTTCCGCCATTAAGATAAATTTTGATACCCCATCCATGCCAAGCGAGGCAAGGATTGGTGAGATAATAAACATAGATGCCGGAATCCAAAATTTAAGTAAAGTTAAAGTATATAATGTAAGAGCGGTTGTTGAGGCTGATGGACTGAGCCAAATGGAAACACTTTTTGTGGGAGATATGGAGCCAGGAACAAGTGTTACAGGGAGTTCTCAGATTACAGTTTCGGGGCTAAGAGAAGGAGCTTCCTCTTATGGAAAGACTACTGGAACAATCACATTCTATTATGAAGATGAGTCTGGGAAAGAATATAGTGAAGTAAAAGAAATAACACTAGACATTCTCACCCCATTTACCAGTGAGGAACCTATAGAGCAAGATTCACCAACACAGTGGTGGGTGATTATTAGTGTAATAGGTGTAATTATTGGAGGTTTTCTTGTGATTTTTCTAGTGAGAAGATTCAGGGGAAAAGAAGGTGCATAAATGAAATGGTTAAAACAATATCTTAAGCATAGACGTGAAAATGATGTTGTTAAGATCCTTACAGTACTTTTCGTCATATGTGCCTTTTGTATCGGTAGTTCAGTCATTTCTGGAATCAATTTTTATATAAAAAATAACAAACAAGTAGAATACTCTTTTGAGGGACCCATTGTGACTGACGAGCTTCTTAATGAGATAAAAGAAAACAAAAATATTAAAGATGCGACAGCTTTAAAAACAGTACCGATTGAATTCCTTATAAATGGTGAAATTGTAAATTTAGAGTGTCAAATGATTTCAAAAGAGTATCTTAAAAACGTTATGGGAATAGACAATTTTCAGAGTAACCTCTTTTATGTTAACAAACAGGCAATGAAAATAATATTCGAAAACAAGAGTCAAAGTGTAGTAAAATTCATGTTTCAAAGTGAGGCGGAAGAAACATCCTATAAGAATGGTCAAATAGTATCCTTGCTAGATAATGGTGAGGAAGAAAGTGATATGCCAGTCGTTTATTACTGCGCATCCTCAAGCGAATTAAAGGATGCAGCAGAGGCTATTATTCTTTTAGAAAAACATGATTTAGATGGAAGTATAATTCAGTATCTTTCTATCAAGGGATTTCAGCTAAAGGAAAGAGAAGCCGTTGTCATGCAAAATGCTGAGATGAATGAGATGTATTTAGTGATTAAATATAGGGTAATCATATGTGCTATCTGTTTGTTTAGTGGATTTGTATTGAAAAAATATGCGCTACCTAATAGTTGATCACTATATCAATATAAAAGATACAAATTATTTACACTTTATATATAAGTATCCAAATAATATATGATACAATTAGAGTTCAATAGATATCTAAAGGAGGATACTTATGCGAATTACAAAGAGGTACATAATTAGTGTACTGATAGTGTTACTACTATGTGGTTGTAGTAATTCTTCTAACTCTGGTAACACATCGAGTACCAAGGAAGCAAACCAGACGATTACTCCGACGGTAACGCCAACCAATGCTTCAACACCAGATCCTACTGCTTCACCGGTTGAACTGAAGGATATTCAGATTACTTCAGAGTCATTAAATGAGGATGGTTTATGGATTACTGCAATCAATGGCAAGGATGCTAATCCTGGAGGATTAAATCAGACTCCCCAGTTAAGTTGGAATGCCGTGGAAGGAGCTTCTTGTTATGCTATTTATATGTATGATACTTCCGCCAACAATTGGTTGCATTGGAAAGCAGCTAATATCACCAAAACTTCTATCGATTTGGGAGAGAAATTAGAAATGAGTAAATATACTGGGCCATATCCACCTAATGGTACTCATGTATATGAAGTTACAGTGTATGCATTAAAAGAACCAGTTGAGAAATGCCCAGGATCTATGGATGCTCCAGCTATTAATACTGACGTAAATGAAAAACAGCTTGATATGGTAAATGGAAATATAGGCAATATCATTGGAAAAGGAAAAATTTCCGGTGAAGTTATCTCTGGGATGACCGTAGAATAAAATCGAGATAATAAAATAGAATTTTCAGACATAATTAACCCCCTAACATTGGATGGTTGATATGGACTCTCCTTAACTGGACAAGGCCAGTAAAGGAGAGTCCTATCAGTTCTCTAATAGTAGGGGGTTATTTTACTTTGCAAGTTTAATTTTAATTACCTTGCTATATTTTCCATAGACTATTTTCCCCGTAGAATCCAGTTTGTAACCACGCACTTTAAAATAATAAGTGGTTCCTTTTTTGAGTTTACTAAATGTATACGTAAGTTTGCTGCTGGTAATTGATTTTGCACTTTTAAATTTACTATTGGAAGCACATAGTATCTGATAACCTTTGACATCGCTTATTTTTTTATAAGATACTGTAACCGTACCTGCTTTCTTATTTGCTACACTATTTAAACTTACTGTCTTCACAGTTATCTTTGTCCACTTAGCATATAGGCTTATATTACCCTGACTTGCCTTTTTAACAGCAGTGATAGGCTGGGTAAGTTTACTATCCTTGTACCAACCCGCAAATATATATCCTTTTCTTGTAGGTTTGTTAAGCTTAAGATCACTTTTAAGCAGACCGTAGGTCACTGGATTAGCTTTATTGTTGATACCGCCATTAAGATTATAGGTAATTTTATAAATTATTACATTTACTTGTATCTCGATTCCTGATACTACAGAAGACTTGTCACCACCAACAGGAGTATATTTTGCTATAAACTTATGATTGCCTACAGAATTTAATATGGTATTAGGATTATCCTCCCAGGAAAAACCTGCAGGTAATGCAATCTGTTTTAAAGTCTGTCCATAAACAGCGGTTACTCCTTTAGGTACAGTATAGGATGTTTTGGTTTTTAAGCTTAAGGTAAAGGAGCTAGTAAGTAAAGAACTTTTATTCACCGCAACAAGATAGTAGTCTTTGTTTTTCTCCAAGTATCTCGAGAATGTAGCGCCATAATTAGACGAGTAGTCAGCATAGCTGACGGCTCTTAAATCGGACTTAGAGTAGTTATCATAGCTGAAGATTCTTTCTCCGTACTCATTACATAAATACACCATCATATAATCTTTTGAGGTAGTTTTAAAAGTATAGACTCCACTAACAGATGGGACAAACTTCTTTACAACCTCCCATCGATGATCAGAAAAAGTATAAGTTGTATTAGAGGTAGTTGTTATTAAGCCTGCATTAGAGTATTTATCTGGTATAGTAATACCCTTAATGGAAAATGTTGTGGAATATCCTCTAAAAGTAATTGTAATTTTGTTGTCACCAACTACGATAGGGTCAAATGTTATTACGAGAGGAGAATCATCTATGGAATAGCTTCCAGTCAAACTATCTATCCGTTTAATGTCATATGATCCATCTTTATAGTTGACCTTAATCTCTAATCCGTCTGTAGAGTATGAATCAAAATCAATGATAAATAGTGGATTATAAGGGAGCTGATGTATCCGCAAGCTGGCAATATCTTTTATTTTTTTCAACGTAACATAGTAGTCTTCTGTAGAAGAAAATGTTGTAGAAGCCAAATAATAAGTTTTTCCTGCTTCAAGGGAATATGAGGAAGTAGAAATTTCTTTTACAGGCCCATTAAGATCATATACATATACTTGAATATCAGAGTAATAAGAGGAAATCTCGTATTTGTATAGTCCACTTACAGCAGGTACAAAAGAATAATAGTTGTACTCTCCTACCTTATCGGCAGTGGCAGTAATAGGTTTGTCAAGAGTCATAGGCTTAGCGGATGTCTTATGTAATAGTATGGATTCACCTGTAACTATAAATGTTTTAGAGAACTCTCCATAAGTTAGGGTAATGGTATTCTTTCCTATATGAATAGGTTCATAGCTAAGTTCAAATAGTAGTGGACTATAACTGGCTTCTATATCTATTTGGCCATATGTATTCTTAGTACCATCTGTATAGAATAGGGTAGCAGATAACCCAGCAAAAACACAATTTGTATCACCTTGTAAAAAAGTAGTCTTGGTAGGAGGGGTTATCTCCATTTTGGATGTTCTAGTAATCCAGGCATTGTATTTTCCTGTTTTATATCCATAAACAGTCATATCAAACACATAAGTCTTCCCTGCCACTAAAGAAGAGGTATACATAAAGTTATGGCCAGCCCCGGAATCATCATCACTTCCAATTTGACCATAACCATCTTCGCATATGTAGACGCTACTATCTAGATCTCCTGATGACTCCAGCTTATAAACTCCAGTTACTGTTGGCGTAAATGAATAGTAGCGATGGGTTATGTCCTTTGTAAAAGTAACTTCCTTTTTTACATCAAGTTTCAGTTGTTCTGCATTACCAAAGGCTCCTTTAGTAGTACTGATCGTATTTGCATTTACTGTATAATAATTAAAACCAAGGAGCATACATTCAAAGGCAAGGAGTAAACAAAAAAGAGCAGTTACATTTTTTAACAACTTCATAAGAAATACCTCCAATTTTAAAAGGGTTAATTAATCCAATAATAGTATATAGCAATGTGGCATATATTGTCAAATATTAGGCAGAACATCCAACTGTTTGGCAAATATAGTAGTTTACTTGTAAATATTTGGATAATATAAAGTAGAGAATAGACGTCGTTGTTTATGTGACTTTGTTACAGAAAAAGAAAAAAATGATGATATAATAAAAGTGTAAATGAAAGAAACTAGTTTTTTGTATTTTAAGGAGGCATTTATATGTTTAAATTTTTAGATAGAACTAGTAGCAAAGCGATAAATGTAAATGATCTGGATGAATTAATTGGGAAAATAGAGTTGATTGACATTAGAGAGTCTTATGAATATAGAACTGGTAGTATTAGAACAGCAAAAAATATACCAATGGGGACTTTGTTAAATGCTCCAGAAAGATATCTAATAAAGGATAAGACCTACTATATTATGTGTCAATCAGGAGGACGGAGTGGAAATGCCGTTCGTGTATTAGAAAGACAAGGATATGATGTAATTAATGTTTCAGGTGGAGTTGG
>JAEYRR010000194.1 GCA_023435505.1 Bacillota bacterium
GTGTAGCACGCACTTCAATTGCACCGGTAGCAAGGTTTTCATTCACAGCACCGGAACGCGCCTCTACCTTACCAACGACAGCAACAACAAACTCACTTCTTAAACGTCCTGCTTTTTCAAATACTTCAGGAGCCACTTCACTTTCCTCAAAAATAACCTGCATGATTCCGGTACGGTCTCTTAGGTCCAGGAAAACAAGTCCTCCCTTATTACGATTCTTTTGCACCCATCCCATCAGGGTTACTTCTTTACCAATATCAGCTGTGGTAACCTCTGTACATCTATGGCTTCTGTGCAAGCCCTTCATTGATTCTGCCATATAAAGATCTCCTTTATTTAAAATAGTTTACTATCTCATCTATTGCGACTGTAGTTTCCTCATGAGAGTCCATATTCTTAATAACCGCCTGGTTGGAAGTGATCTCGTCTTCTCCCAGGATAATCGTATTCTTAGCCCCTAATTTATTGGCATATTTCATCTGGGCCTTTACAGAACGATCCATGTAATCGGTTTCTACAATAATCCCCTGATTACGAAGATTGGTCACAATCTGATAAGCTTTCGCTTTGGCCTCTTTACCAAGAATACCAACATAAAGCTGTGGCTTGTCCTCTTCTCCTAAGTCTACCTGATCTTGATCCAAAAAGTACAGAATTCTCTCAATTCCCATACCAAATCCAACGGATGGAACTTCTAACTTCCCATCAATCTCATGAACAAGGTTGTCATAGCGACCACCACCACAAAGGGTGAAACCATCTTCATTAACGAACTCGAAAACTGTCTTTGTATAATAATCTAAACCACGAACTATACCGGTGTCTATCTCGTACGGAATATTTAATTGAGTAAGTAAGGACTGTAGTTCTTCAAAATGTTCCTTACATTCCTCATCCAGATATTCAACGGTTCTAGGTGCTTTGGCTACAATCTCTTTACAGCTTGGCACTTTACAGTCAATAACACGAAGAGGATTCTTTTCCATACGCTCTAAACAGGTTGGACACAGACCTTCTTTTCTCTCTTCAAGATACGCCTGTAACGCATCATTATAGATCTTCCTACAGTTGGAACATCCTATACTATTTATGTGAAGCTTGGCATTTTTAAGTCCAATTTCTTTAATCAGTGTTGTAATTAATGTGATTAATTCTACTTCAGCCAATGGACTTTTGCTACCGACAAATTCCACACCAAACTGATGATGTTGACGAAGACGGCCGCTTTCCGGCTGCTCATAGCGGAATGCAGGAGTTACATAGAACAGCTTGGTAGGCTGTGCTTCTGCAAAAAGGCTATTTTCCAAATAAGCACGGATAGCACCTGCTGTCCCCTCCGGTTTTAAGGTAATACTTCTACTTCCTTTATCTTCAAAGGTATACATTTCCTTTTGCACAACATCCGTTGTTTCTCCAACACCTCTTTGAAAGAGGATGGTATGTTCAAAGACAGGAGTAATGATTTCTTTTATGTTATAGGCCTTGCAAAGCTTTCTTGCTTTTGCCTCAATGATGGTACGTCTGTGCATATTGGCACCATACCAGTCCTGAGTTCCTTTTGGTCTTTGGATAATCATGAATTATCTCCTCCTAAAATTTATTTATTTCAGTAGATATTTGACTTAAGGCAACATGTTCCCTTATTGCACCAAACTCACTACTGTGAACTGCTCTTTGGAATGCGAGAAATATAGACATATCAAAATTCTTAACCTCGTCAATCATCAATTCCACTGCAGTGTCGACATCAAAGGCATCTCGATATGGCCGATCTGAAACAAGAGCAGCAAACACGTCACAGGTCCTGAGAATTCTGGCTCCTATAGGGATTTCTGTACCAGCTAGGTTATCCGGATAACCGGAACCATCATAATTCTCATGATGATGATAGACACTTTTTAAAATAAAATCATCATAACCCTCTGTTTTTAATATATCATAACTAAAAGTAGAATGCATTCTAACGTATTTCATCTCTTCAATGTGAAGAGTATCTTTTCTTCTTCCATATAGATACTTACTAAGGCGTAACTTTCCCACATCATGAAGTAAGCCGGCAATGGCAATCTTATGACAAAAGACTTCGTCAAAGCCAAGCTCTCTGGCGATTAATTTTGCCAGATTGCTTACTAAAATGCCATGATCCACAGCATCCTTAAAATCATCAATAATAATATCATTAACTGTCATTTTCTCACTTACGTCATTTGGAGTTTGCGTCGATTCTCCCATAATACACCTTCTCAATAAAATTCTTTTTTCTTTCCATCATTTCATCAATTCGTGTAATATACTCTTTTACATCCTTCACATTTTCCACACGTTCAATCCGTCCCTCATTGTGGAAAACGAATTTAGAAGAAGCTCCTGCTCCCAATGCAAGAATGGTCTGCTTCTCCTCCATAATCAAGATGTTGTAGATACATTCCATTCCAGGCTTCGCATATCCTACATTCTCAAGATTATCCGACATATTCTTCTGACGATATAAATAGTATGGAACATAACCCTGTTGTTTCGCAAACTTTTGTGTCTTATAGAGCATTTGACTGGCGTCCCCAAAATGAAGATCCTGATATCGTTCCCGATATATATTTAGATTGGCTGCCCTCTTAATTGCTAAGGTATGAACTGTTAGGTTCTCCGGTTTTAACTGCTCCATCCTGGACAGTGTATAGTCAACCTCTTCTACATCCTCTCCCGGTAAACCGATAATCAGATCCATGTTAATATTGGTATGCCCCAGTTCTCTGGCCATTAAAAAACTGTCCTCGATCTGTGTAATCGTATGTCTTCTTCCTATGATATCCAAAGTTTTCTGATTCATGGTCTGGGGATTGATTGAGATTCTAGTTACTCCATATTGTTTTAGCAAACGGAGTTTCTCATAGGTAATACTATCAGGACGGCCTGCTTCTACTGTAAATTCACTGACAGTAGACATGCGGAAACTATTCACCACTTTAATCAGAAGTCTCTCCAGTTGTTCTTCATTTAAGGTTGTTGGTGTCCCTCCGCCTATATAGATTGAAATCAATTTTTTATCCGGTAGAGCTTTTTTAGCATAATCGATTTCTTGAAAGAGAGCCTTAAGATAACTGTCTACGTAATCCCGGTACGCACCAATAGAAAAGGACGTAAAGGAACAGTATAGACATGTAGTAGGACAAAATGGAATCCCTATATAAACACTATATCCATTTTTATAATCTATCTTACGTAAAATGTCAAGTTCACGGGAAGCTATCTCAAGGCTTAAATCAGTCTTTTCCGTGGAACATAAATAATGTTCTTTAAAGAAACGTCTAGTCTCTTCCTCTCCATGCCCTGCTTCTAACTGTGTCAAAGCTAACTTGGTCGGTCTTACTCCAGTTAGGGTACCCCATGGCAAATCTTTACCAGTGAGTTTAGACAAGCCTTGATACATAAGCTGTTTTACTACATTCTTATAGGCAGGGCGGTTATTAAGGTCAGCCTCCTCTTTGAGCATTAAGATAGGTATTTCATTTTTAACAAATGAAATACCTATCTTTTGCTCGTCAAGAGTAATATCTATCGTTAAATCATCAGGCTCCATAGATTGCTCTTCATTCTTTGTGACTATCTTTTCCCCAGGGAAAAATGCCATAGCTAGGCCTCGTACCTCATATTCAAACTCATCTCTGGAGCGTTTTATATGAATCATCATTAAAATTCCTCTTTTTCATTTCCAATCGTTGTGTCCATGTCATGCCCTGGCAACACTTTTGTGT
>JAEYRR010000199.1 GCA_023435505.1 Bacillota bacterium
ACTATTCTCTAAAAATTCAAGAACAGTGTCTCCATTATATGCTCCACAGTCTATATAAACCCCATCTTCTGACAGCTTATATACGTCATTCTTAAAATATTGCCCAACACATCCTTTAAGTTGAAAGATATAGGATGGATCGTCATTAATTCTTGCATTTAAATATGCAACCATAGCATTCCTTGATTTATTATCTTCTAATAACTCATATACCTCATTAAACTGATTATACTGACTAATAAATGTATCGTAATTCATTCTGTTAAAATTATCATAACCAACATTATTAAAATAATATATTTTTCTTATACTAGGATACTTGTCTAATTTTTTTGCATTTTCATAATGCATATGTGCTACGATTACAGACACATTGTCTTTGTCATATTTCTTAAACGCATTCGTTTCTGACAATACTTTATGCGAAAAAAAGTCTTGTTCTTCCCAATAATCATCATCTACGAATACATCATCTATCATTACTCCATGCTTTTTCAAATAGGCATAAATTCCGATGCCAACACAACCAATACCCCAAAGTAAAAGCGTATTCTTATCCTGTTGTATTTGATTTATAACCGACTCCGTTTTGTTATCTATGATTTCTTCTTTCAAACTCATCTCATACACGCCCTTCTACTACTATTGTTTTCTGTATTGTAAATAATAAGTATTGTTTATATCAAAAGAGACGTCTAGCTCTTTCCGTTTTTGTAGTAAAAACTCATATTTTCTTCGGTCTACAATTACCCTTCCATCCCAGATTTCTACATTTCCTTCCTTATTAAAAGATTTTTTAAATGTGAACAGAGAATCCTCTTTGTTTACACCACCACCTAAATGTAATTCCTTTATTCCACGATTATATGCCCAATACGCTGCCTCATATAGTAACAAATTCATGGGAGCATACTTTAGATATTCTTTTAACGTACCTGCCAGGTGATAATGCATAAATGTATGATTATAAAAAAATATAGCAGCAGAAACTACTCTTTCCTCCATCATTGCATAGAAAATAATCAGGTTATCCTTCATATGATCAAGCAAATATTGATAATATCCTGGCTCAAAAAAATAGAAGTCAGAGGCATGTAGTCGATTCATAGTAGATTCATATATTTGTATAAACTCAGCTACTCTCTCACCTTGATCAAACTGAATAGTAACCCCATTTTTCTTGGCTTTTCTAATCCTGTTTTTACATTCTTTTTTCATGTTATGTAGGATCTGTTCTGTATCTAAGGTATCAATTTTTATTGCATCTTTTACATAAACTTTCTCACCAATATAGTTTATCTGCTTATGATTTTGAAGCAATGGATGGAACCGGGCAAATTGAGCTACTATTCCGTTTGTCCTACAATATAATAAAAACTGTTCTTCAAATTCCAGTTGTTCTTCCTTAGAAAAATCCCCTTCCACTAGTGGTCCACCATATCCATAAGGAGTACAAAGATCAAAGTATACTCCCTTGGTAAGCCTTCCATTAAAACTGTCAATCTCTGCAATATCATTCTTAAGTACTGCATAGCAAAGTCTCATGTTTTTTCCTTCATAGTGTATAAGATAGGGATCTCCTTCACCATATAAAGAAAAAGATTTACTGTATTCAAACAAATAGTATATATCCCAATTACAAAATGATTTTACAATCATATTCCATTGTTTTTTCTCATCTTCTGATACTATTGTAAGCTGTCCCATATCTATTCTCCAAACTAATGTATCTGACTTATTATTGTACATATTTCTTCGATATCTTCAAACATCAAGTCTCCATATAGAGGCAAAACTAACGTCTCTTTTGATAATTTTCTTGCCACTTCTATATGATCTACATCCATCTTTCTATAACACTGTTCATCACAGGTAAGAGGATAGAAATATTTTCTTGGCCAGATACCGTGACTTCCTAATATTTCATAAAGTCCGTCCCTAGATATGCCATACTCCTCTTTCTCTATGCGTATCGGCATATATCCATAGTTATATGAAACTTTCTCTTTTCTATCATACAGGTGCACTCCTGCTACTCCTTCTAACTGCTGCACATAGTATTCATATCTTTTCTTACGTTTTTGTATTTCTTCCTCTACATTCTTTAGATTACATAATCCCATTATTGCCGTGAATTCATTCATCTTTGCATTTGCACCAACTTCAACAACCATTTCCTCTCCACGTATACCGAAATTCTTAAGGTTATATAGTTGCTCGTATAAATGATTGCTATTTCCAGTTACTGCTCCACCCTCAATCGTATTAAATACTTTTGTTGCATGAAAACTAAAGATAGAACAATCTCCAAAATTAGCAACTGATTGTCCCTTGTATGTTTCTCCGAATGCGTGTGCTGCATCATAAATTACTTTTAAATGATGTCTTTGGGCTATTTTTTTAATCTTCTCAATATTGCAAATATGTCCATACACATGAACAGGAACGATTGCAACTGTTTTCTCTGTGATTAGTTCCTCAATCTTATTCTCATCAATCGTTCCATCCTCTTCCTTTACATCACAAAACACAGGAACAAGATTATTTCTTACAATAGCATGTGTGGTTGACACAAATGTAAATGGAGTTGTAATCACCTCAGCACCTCTTGGAAACTGCATAGCCTGAATCGCCATCTCTAAGGCCATATGACCATTTACCATAAGGGATACCATTGGAACGTGCAAATATTCCTTAAGCTTATTCTCAAACTCATTATGATAATTGCCCATATTAGTAATCATGTGACTATCCC
>JAEYRR010000076.1 GCA_023435505.1 Bacillota bacterium
GATGTATGGTGGTTATCATGATATAATACTTTTAAGTCAGATTGAGGGGAGGATATTAATGATCAAGGAAATAGCAAAAGAGGAGATAGGGGAATGTGTAGAACTAATCAGAATTAGTTTTGCTACAGTAGCAAAAGAATTTCATATCACAGAAGAGAATGCACCTCGGTATGGAGGGTTTGCCACTACTGAAGAGAGACTGCTCAGTCAGTATGAACAGAAACGGCCAATGATTGCCTATTATAATGAGATAGGAAAGATCATTGGCTATTATTCTCTCAATAAAGGTGAAAGTGGGGAATGTGAGTTAAATAACCTTTGTGTTCTCCCAGAGTACCGACATAAGGGAATTGGTACAGAATTAGTAGAGGATTCCTTTCATAGAGCAAAAGGTCTATGTTTTAAAAAAATCCGGATTGGAATCATAGAAGAGAATACTGTGTTAAAGGAATGGTATTCGAAGCAAGGCTTTATACATAAGGATACTAAGAAATTTGACTTTTTTCCTTTTACCTGTGGATATATGGAGAAGGGTTTATAAATGAATCATGTAGTATTAAATACGAAATTTAGAGGGTGAGATAAGATCGCTGATAAAGATAGGAATCGAAAAATAATCTATTATACCGATGAAGATAAGGATGAATTTTCAACAGCTAAGATAACACCCAAGAAAATAGACGGTAGTTATCTGTATATTAGAAAGAGCATATGGTCTAAGATTACTCATATCTTCTGGTATAGAGTGATAGCGACACCGTTAGCCTTTCTCTATCTGAAGCTTTATTTTAGACATAGGATCATCAATAAAGGATGTCTAAAGCAGGCGAAGAGGACAGGCTATTTCTTATATGGGAATCATACACACTTTCTGGCAGATGCATTAATTCCTACCATGGTAAGTACCCCAAAGGATGCCTATGTTATCGTTCATCCCAATAATGTATCCATGCCGTATCTGGGAAGAATTACACCAAGTCTGGGAGCCTTACCATTACCGGATGACCTAGCGGCAACAAAGAACTTTATTCGTGCACTGGAGGTAAGAGCAAAAGAAAACAGATGCATGATGATATATCCGGAGGCACATATCTGGCCCTACTATACCGGAATACGACCATTTACGGATGCCTCCTTTCGCTACCCTCTACAATATCATAAGCCGGTTTATTCCCTTACCAATACCTATCAAAAAGGAAGATTTTTAAATAGACCACGAATCGTAACCTATATAGATGGACCGTTTTACCCGGATGAGACAATGGGAGTGAAGGAGCAAAGGAAGAACTTACGAGACAGAGTTTACGAGACGATGAAGCAACGCTGTAAAGAGAGCAATGTTATACTAATTGAATATAGAAGGAAAGAAGATTAACAGAGGGTAAAACGTATGATTAATATTCTATTTTCAGGGAATGATAAGGTGTTTGATGGCGTACTTACCTGTATGCTGTCTATCTTCAAAAGAAGTAAGAGAGAAGAGGTGTTTCGCTTCTTTATCTTTACCATGGATGCAACAAGGGTAAAACCCGAGTATTTGCCAATCAACGAGAAAATGATTCAGTATCTGGATGAGATAGCCAAATCCTACAACAAAGAGAATGAAGTGCAAAAGATTGATGTTACAGAACTGTATCGGAAGGAATTTGCCAACTGTCCCAATGAACAGTGTTACTGTTCTCCATACACATTATTACGGTTGTTTGCAGATATAATTCCTGAGATTCCAGAGAAGATCTTATATCTAGACATTGACATCCTGTTTCAGAGAGACATCCGCCTTCTTTACGACATAGATGTATCAGAGGTGGAGTATGCAGCTGCCAATGACCATTATGGGAAATATTTAATCAACCCTCGCTATATCAATGCAGGAGTACTACTACTGAATATGAAGAAGATTCGGGAGACTGGACTCTTAGTGAAGGCAAGGAAGCTGATTAAAGAAAAGAAGTTGGTATTTGCAGACCAAAGTGCCATTATCAGAAGTACTACGAAGAAAAAATTAATCCCACAACGGTTTAATGATCAGAAGTTTTTACATAAGCATACGGTTGTTAGACATTTTTCCAAGAGATTATTCTATCTGCCATACCCTCATATTGCGAATATCAAACAATGGCGGGTAAGCGAGATTCATAAGATTTTTGGATACTATGTGTTTGATGATATTCTATATGAGTATATCTATTTAAAAAAAGAATATGAGAGTAGGCAAAAGGAGAATTCAAATGAATAAATCAGTAATCCCTGTATTTTATGCATGTGATGACAATTTTGTTAAATATACTATGGTTTCTATGCGATCTATCATGGAGAATGCATCAAAAAAATATACGTATATCTTTTATATTCTACATACTGACATCAGTGAAGAGATGAAAGACAAAGTGTTAGCTATGGCCACTGAGAATTTTAAAGTTCGGTTTGAAAATGTAACAGAATATTTAAAATCCATAGACCATAAGCTCCCGCTTAGACATTATTATTCTAAAACCACTTATTTTCGACTATTTATAGCTGAGATGTTTCCGCAATATGAGAAAGCAGTTTATATGGATAGTGATACGGTAGTATTAGGCGATATTGCTGAGTTATATCATCATGAACTAGGAGATCATTATGTGGGGGCTGCCAAGGAGCAGGTGATGATTCAGACAGAGATCTACGGTGAATATGTAGAAAAAGTAGTTGGGATTGATAGAAATCAATTCTTTAATGCAGGCATTCTTGTAATAAACTGCAACCAATTTAGAAAGAATAAGGTGTTTGACCAGTTTATAGAGCTTTTATACACCTATCATTTTATTGTTACCCAGGATGAGGACTATCTAAATATCATCTGTAAAGACCGGGTAGCGTGGATAGAGCAGCAGTGGAATACAGAAGTATTTGGTGATATTCCATATGAAGATGAAAGCATTAAAGCATTGCACTACATAATGGTATCAAAACCATGGCATTATGAGGACTGCAGATATAGGCAGTACTTTTGGAAATATGCCCAGTTGACAGAGTCTTATGAGGAAATTAAGAAGGAATTAGCCACCTATACAGAGAAAGATAGGGAAAGGGATATGGAGTCCTGTCGTCATCTGGAGCAGATGGCCCGTGATGAGATAGCCAGAGAGGACAATTATCTCAATATGATGAACGCCAATACAACCAAGGCGAAAGATAGATTGATTATCTTGAATAAGATTGCTCAATATGAGAGAGAAGGTAGATTTGATGTAGATGTGGAGGAGGACCCACCAACCAAAGAACTTTTACCAGATCAGATTGATTACCTGAGAAAGAAGACCACCAGTAAGATTAAGTCAAAGGTTGCGTATACGATGGCAAGAAGGTATATGAATAATCTTTTGGATAATAAGCAAATGATTGTGAAAGAGATTAAAGGCATTGAGAATTTTAAGAACCTAGACAGTGGTGCCATCATTACCTGTAACCATTTCCATGCATTTGACAGTTTTGCGATTCAGCTTGCCTATGAGGCTGCCAAACAGAAAAAAAGAAAATTTTATCGTGTTATTCGAGAAGGTAATTATACAAACTTTCCTGGATTTTATGGTCTCCTTATGAGAAACTGCAATACCTTCCCTCTTAGCTCTAATATAAAGACGATGGAGAAATTCATCAAGTCCATGGATACAGTGTTAAAGAAGGGGCATTTCGTGCTAATCTATCCGGAACAGAGCATGTGGTGGAACTATCGTAAGCCAAAGCCATTAAAGAAGGGGGCATTTACCTTTGCTGTTAGAAATAATGTTCCGGTACTGCCTTGTTTTATTACCATGAAGGATTCCAATATCCTTGGAAAGGATGGCTTCTACGTGCAGGAGTATACCATCCATATTAGTGAGCCAATCTATCCGGATAAAAATAAGAATCGAGCCCAGAATATTGAAAATATACGAAAAAAGAATTTTGACGTATGGAAAGAAATCTATGAGAAAACCTATCATGCATCCCTTACCTATTCCTGTGGGGATGTGGCTAAGTAGTATAAATGGCCGATTATATAAAAACCCTCCCAAACGGATATTTTTGGAGGGTTTTTATGGTATTATAAGCACAGATTTGATAAACTAGAGGTGAGAAAAACCATTTATTGGATAGGAAGTCGGGAGGGTGTATGAGGAAAAAGAGAATCATCATATTGGTAAGTATAATTAGTTTTGTTATTCTGGCTAGTTCAGTGACGGTCTATTTTCTATATAGGTATAATGTCATTACCCATAGAAGCTACACCGATACTGATTTTGACATAGAAACCTATCACAGTAAGATGGATAAGGATAATGACGGCATAGAAGACCAGAGTGACATTCTTCAGAATGTACGTGCTTATATTGCAACCAACCCCAAGTATAAGAGTAAGTATTATGCCTCTGGTTATCCCAATGATGAGTACGGAGTATGTACGGATGTGGTGGCATTTGGCTTAAAGGACGCAGGCTATGATTTAATGGAGTTAGTGGATGCAGATATTAGGAAGAATCCTGAGTCTTATAACATTAAGAAACCGGATAAGAACATTGACTTTAGAAGAGTCCGAAACCTTAATGTCTATTTTGCGCATACGGCTATCTCCCTTACCACTGATTTAAAGGAGATCAAGGAGTGGCAGGGTGGAGATATTGTGGTATTTGAGGCGCATGTTGCCGTGATCTCTGATAAGAGAAACCACAAAGGCATTCCTTTTCTCATTCACAATGCTAGTCCCAATCAGTTCCGCTACGAGGAAGATGTATTGGAACGGTGGGGAAAGATTATTGGCCATTATAGAATCAGTTAATTAAGGAGCGAAAATGATTAAATTAGGGACCAAAGAATATAAAAAAGTAATAGAGCTAGTTGAGTGTAGCTCAGGTAATAGGGTATATCCTCTCTCTATTGTAGAGAGGATTCAGAAAGGTCTAATATATGTAGACTGTGTGGAGCATCCACGCTGTGCTTTGCTCTGGCACTATTGTGGTTTTGGCTATCTGGTTGGGGAGCCTAAGGAAGACTTTTTGGCAGAGGTGGTTACTCTAATCCGTAATGATCAAGGAACGAATCCATGGCGTTTAGTGCTTGAGATAGTCAATCCTTTGTGGGAGGCTTATTTCGCGAAGCAACAGGGAATAGTAAGGGATGAACGTTACAGCTTTACTTATGCAGGAGTAAAGAGGCAGCAGCTGCCACTTCCTGATGGATATACACTTCAGGCAATAGATTCAAATATTCTATCCAGATTACAGGGACGTATCATACCTAGCTTCTCCTGGGACTCTGATGCAGAGTTTCTTCAGAAGGGAAAGGGATTCTGCCTCCTATATGGAGATGACATAGCAGCAACAGCATTTACCTCGGCAATCAGTCATGAGGAGATCGATATTGGTATTGAAACTGCAGAAGCATATCGAAGGCGGGGGTGTGCTGCTCTTGTAGCTGAGAGAATGGTGGAATATGTACTGGAGGAAGGAAAACGTCCTTTGTGGGAGTGTCATATCGAAAATATAGGTTCTAAGCATACAGCAGAAAGAGTAGGCTTTGTGCCAAAGAAAAAGTACTCAATATTTAAAGTAGTAAGCTGATGTAAAGATACTCATCTATGAAAGGAGTAGAAGAATTGAAGCTAACATCAGGAGAGTATAAGATTATAAAATTGGGAACCTTTCGTTGCAACTGCTACGTCATTCAGTTTAGAAAGGTAAATATCCTTGTAGATACCAGTGTCAAATTGGAGAGAAAACTTTTGCTGCATGGCTTAGCTAAAAACTCCATACATACGTTAGATGGTATCTTTATTACCCATAATCATTGGGATCATATTCAATGTGCTAATTGGCTTTCAAAGAGGTATGGTTGTAAAGTGTATCTCTCTCCATTAAGTGTTTATAACGTGGGTTTAGGCTATAGCACGTTACCTAAGGGGACAGGTTTTATATCAAAGATAGAATATGTATTAGCTACTAAACTTATGAAGGTATATAATTTCTGCCTATACGAGCCATGTAGGAAGGTAGCTCGTTTAACTCCTCAGCTTCTGGAGCAGTTTTTAGGAAAAGGAGTTACGATGTTAGAGGCTCCAGGGCATACCGAGGATAGTATCAGCTTCCTTGTAAATGGTCGTGTAGCTCTAGTAGGGGATGCAATGGTAAATGAGTTTGGACGAATATATCCACCCTTTGCAGAGTGTGAGAATAAGATTAAGGAAAGCTGGAGGGTGCTTGTTTCTTCTGGGGCAA
>JAEYRR010000274.1 GCA_023435505.1 Bacillota bacterium
ATGGAAGGAAGGTTCAAAGGTAGGAATACCTGTAATCTCCTCCTCCACATAGCCAGGATTCATGGCCATATAATGGTCAAATAGGATTTCTCCATCACTGATAGGAACTCCCTTGATCTTTATCAAATACTGATTAGGATTAAGCTGAATATTATCCCTAAGTCGAACCATCGGAACGACACAGCCAAGCTCTAAAGCCACCTGACGACGTATCATAACAATACGATCTAAGAGATCTCCTCCCTGATTGACATCTGCAAGAGGAATAATACCATAACCAAACTCTAACTCGATTGGATCCACCTGAAGAAGGGATACTACGTTTTCTGGCCGTCTAATTTCCTCAGCACCAACCTCATCCTTAGCCACCTCTTCTTCAACTTCACTAACTCCAATCCGATGTTGAATCTGGTACCCAGCAATACAAAAAGCAGTACCATACAGTAGGAAAAGAAATGTGTTTAACGGAGTGATGATACCTAAAAAGGCCATACTCCCACCTACCAGATACAAAACCTTTGGTATGGAAAACAGTTGTTTAATAAGAATATCACCGATATCAGCTTCCTTAGAAACCTTAGTAACAATAATACCGGTTGATAACGATATAAGTAAGGATGGAATCTGGGATACCAGACCATCACCAATCGTCAAAATTACGTATTTATCTAGGGCTTGAGCTATCGTGTATCCATTTCTCAAAGACCCAATCGCCAGACCACCAACCAAGTTAATTACTGTGATAATAAGTCCCGCGATGGCATCACCTTTTACGTATTTGGTAGCACCGTCCATGGCACCAAAGAAGGTGGACTCCATCTGAATCTTTTCTCTTCTTTCTCTCGCCTGGGCATCGGTAATTGCCCCTGTATTAAGGTCTGCATCGATAGCCATCTGTTTACCAGGCATAGCATCTAACGTAAATCTGGCAGTAACCTCAGACACACGCTCAGAACCTTTGTTGATAATGATAAACTGTACAATAATCAGAATAAAGAAGATAATGGATCCGATTACTAGATCATTTCCACCAACGAATTTACCAAAGGTAACAACGACATTTCCAGGTTCACCAGTGGAAAGGATGAGCTTTGTGGAAGCAACATTTAAGCCAACGCGAAATATTGTAGTAAATAAAAGTATGGATGGAAAACTGGCCATATCCAATGCTTCTTTAGAAAACAAGCAATTGAACATTATTACTAACGATACTGAAATGTTTAAAGCTAAGAAAAAATCCAATAACCAGGAAGGAATCGGCACAATCAGAAATATGATGGCTGAAAGTATAAATAAGCCAACAAATATATCCGCTTTTTTCATTACAAGTTCCTCCCTTTATTACCATCTATGTGAAATAATATAATTATCTTATTGAACCATCCCGTGTCTATGAGTGTTTCAGCTTGTATACATATGCAAGCACTTCTGCCACAGTCTGATATAATTCCTGAGGAATCTCATCCCCCAGTTCAACGTTAAAATATAACATTCTTGCTAAAGGTTTGTTTTCTACTATCTCAATATCATTCTCCCTTGCTACCTCTTTGATTTTAGCAGCTACATAATCAGCACCTTTCGCAATCACTACTGGTGCCTTTGAGGACTCCCTGTCATATTTTAAAGCTACAGCAAAATGGGTAGGGTTGGTAATAACCACATCAGCCTCCGGCAATTGCTGCATCATTCTTCTCTGAGAAATTTCACGCATTTTCTGACGTATACGTCCTTTGATCTGCGGATCTCCCTCTGTCTGCTTGAATTCATCCTTTAATTCTTGTTTTGTCATCATCAAATCTTTCTTAAACTTCCTTTTTTGGTAGAATAAATCTGCCAACCCGACTAACAGGTAGATAAGACTAATTTTAAGTCCTAGATTTATAACTAGATTGCCAATTAGGACGATACCTTCTTTTAAGGTTACATCATAAAGCTGTGTCAGGAACGAAAGATTATCTTTAAATTCACTATATACAATCAAAAAAATCAAACCTATTTTGACAATGGCTTTAATTAACTCAAATACTTTTTCTTTGGAAAACATTCGTTTAAAGCCTTGCAGTGGATTAATTTTATTGAACTTTGGCATCAATGGCTTCAGTGTTATTTCCCACTTCACCTGAACCACAACGACTATAAAGCCGGCAATCAAGGCAATGAGCATTAAAGGAAGACCTATTAGTATAACATCCTTTATTACTTCATTTACAATGGTTTGAGAAAGGCCTGAGTCAAACTGATCATTTACAACTGTATCTATGGAACCATAATACTTGTTAAAACTCTCTAAAAAACTGTTGGCAACATAACCAACAAAAAGCTTTAACCCCAGAAAAACTGCAACCAAGGAGCCTCCTACAATAATTTCCTGACTCCTGCTTACCTGTCCTTCCTTTCTGGCATCCCCCATCTTTTTTGTGGTTGGTTCTTCGGTTTTCTCACCACCGGGTCCATCAGCAAAGAATTGTAGATTATAAGCGATTAAATACTTCTTATCCATCATCATTTTATATACCTACTATGAGCCTGCCAGGCTTTTTAATAAATACTCTAACATTTCCTTCATTTCTGTTACAATAAAGCTCGTTATGCCTGGAAGCATTGCAACAACTACAAGAAGTACTAATAAACCAATAAAAATTTTTAATTGAAAACCTACTACAAACATGTTTAGTTGAGGAGATATCTTCGCAAGAATTCCTAGCACTGTATTTACTATTAATGTCGCTGCAAACACAGGCAGTATGATACGAAAACCAATCACGAAAAAATCAGTCAAAAACTTTATCATGATTTTGTACATATTAACAGAAAATATAGCTTTCCCAATAGGAATCAGTTTGTAAGTAGCGATTATTGCCCTAATCAAATAGTAATGCAAATTGGTTACCAATAATGTCAGCATAACCAGATAAGTAAGGAGATTCCCAGTAACGGTAACCTGGCTTTGGTTAATTGGGTCGAATTCATTCGCCATAGAAAACCCTATTTCCATATCAAGAAGTTGTCCCGAAAAAGATATAATCTTGGTACAAATACTTGCAATAAACCCAATCAGAAGACCTACTAAGGCTTCCTTAAATACCAGTAATGCCAATCCAAATACCGTATTGTAGACAACAGGTTCAACAGGAATAAGTGAAACCACAATAATAGTCAAAAATACTGAAATTGCAGCTTTTACAGTCATAGGAATACTTCTGATACTAAAGATCGGTGCTGTAAAGATAAATGCCGACATACGTACCAATATGAGCAAATAAAACTCTACATTTTCAACAGTGATCGTCATACTTTACTCCTAAAACCTTTAATGAATCCATTGATCTAAATTAGTCATTAGCTCTACAAAAAATGTCACCACATTATTCATCACCCACTGACCGGCTAACACAATAACAATCAATATAGCCAGTAATTTTGGTACGAAGGTCAGGGTTTGCTCCTGTATAGAGGTAACAGTCTGAAATATACTGATAATCAGACCAACAACAAGTGATACCAATAACAACGGGGCAGACGACTTAATGATGATCCATACGGCTTTATATGCAATTTCCATTACAGAAGAATCTGTCACGTTTTAACACTCCTTAATTTATGTTAGTAAAATGTCTTAACAACTTGCCCAATAATCAGGTTCCATCCATCTGCCAGAATAAATAGCAGAATCTTAAACGGCATGGAAATGGTAGTGGGCGGTAGCATCATCATACCCATAGACATCAGAGTAGACGCTACAACCATATCAATAATAATAAATGGTATATAAATTAAGAAGCCTATAATAAATGCATACCTTAATTCACTAATAATAAATGCCGGAATCAGTGTAGTAGTAGGGATATCATCCATATTCTCAAGATTTTCCGAACTGACACCAGCGATGTTTAAAAACAACTTAAGATCTTTACGCTCCGTCTGTTTGAACATAAAGCTACGAATCGGTTCTAATCCTTTATCAAATGCCTCTTCTTGCGTAATCTCACCCTTAGATAGGGGTTGTACTGCTACGTCGTTAATCTTCGTAAAAGTTGGAGCCATAATAAAAAAGGTCAGAAACAAGGATAACCCTATAATCACTTGATTAGGGGGTGTCGTATTAGTCCCTAACGCTGATCTAGTAAAATGAAGTACAATCACAATCCTTGTAAAAGAAGTCACCATAATCAAAATGGAAGGTGCCAGACTAATTATAGTCAAGATTAACAGAATTTGAAGAGTACTAGAAAGATTTGTACTTCCAGCGTTAGATGTTATATTCAGATTAAATTGCCCATTCGGATCTGTTGTTGCATTGTTACTTGCCGTAGGACTACTGGTAGGTGTATTGGTACCTGTAGCAC
>JAEYRR010000299.1 GCA_023435505.1 Bacillota bacterium
TCTGCAAACGTAGTAAATCCAAAGAAGTATCCATATATACTAAGCCCTGTGACTAGCAGAAAAACACCGGCATTTTCAATGATAAAATTGTATCTGACTTCCTTCTCTATCTTATAATAACCATATAAGGTAACTAAAGTTTGTCGGATATATATAAGTAGCAATACAATAAAGATACTTCCCCAAATCACGTAACCGCTTAAATCCATTGTAGGAGTTAGATTAAAAGGTAATAACAACATGAAAAGAAGGAGTATAGTCTCTAAATAACTTACTCCAATAGAAATGGATATTTCTATCTCCTCATTCTGTTCCTTCCGATAGCGATTGATTCGAATACTCATAATCTTTTCTAACGTAAGATTAATGGCAAAAAGTAAAATCAAAACTATCAAAACTAAGGTTAATTGCAAACGACTGCGTCCGTAAATACTTCCAACTACACACAATTCCATACTGATTAATCTTATAATAAAATCAGGTATACTGTAGTATTTGACAAATCTCAAACGGACCACTTTTTTTGTAATAAAAATAAACAGAGTTAAAAAAAGAAGAAGCACAGGTACAAAAATAATGAAAATACGATAACTTTTAGTATATTCATTTAAGCCAAGTAATAAATAAAGAAGGAAACTAACGTATGCAATTATATTGCAATGATATAGCCGTCTTAATTCGTGCATATTTTCTCCTGTTTTATATATTCTTCATGCTATTATACCACTTTTCACCATTTTTAACAATGATTATCATTGAGTCAACAGAGAATTTCCTTTTTCATCATATAATTCACAGACTTCTTTCCTTTTTTCTGGTATGAATAAGTCCTCTTCTTTTAAGGAACCCCCATCTATAAAATATCGATAGGTAAATCCATTTTTGCTTTGCTGCTCTATATAAAATTCAAAACTACTTCCAACTTCAATTGGAAAACTTTGCTGAAAAACAAATTTCTGTTCCCCATTCACATTGGTAATTGGTAACTCCTTAGACCACTTGACAACTCCGTTTTCAGAACGGATTAACTTAGAGGAAAGGATGGTATCAAATGCATTATCCGTACGATTCCATATAATGCTTCCATCATAGGAGTATTCTCCGGCTCCATATTTCTTTTCTCCCTCAAATACAACTGTGCATTGTTTCGCAAAGTAATCTAAAAATGAGACATCTATTGTAACTGTAGCATTCGTAATCACAGATTTTTTTTCGAAGGAAATAGATGCTTTGCTATAATTCTTTAAAATCGATACATTTATGTTGCCAACATACTTGTTGTCCTTTTTCTCTAACTCAATAGATTGACCATCTATATAAAATACAGCATTGGTTCCCTTAGAAAATTCTTTTGGAATAATCTCAATCGCAAGATTAGCTGTTAAATGTGAAAAATCTGGTGCCCCTACTACTATAGAGTAATCACTAATCAGATCCCCGCCTCCGCTATCTCCAGATCCGATTTGTTCAGAAAGGTCATTAATACTAGTATTCACATCTTGTATAGACTGGTCAGTTTCCTCTGTTAGTTTAATTAGCTTTCCAAGCAATTTATTCTGTCTGCTTTGAAAATAAAATAGTACGCTAAAACCGACTAATAAAATTGTTACGATTATAATAATATTGCTATTTGTTTTTACAAATTTTATCATGCTATTATTGGGATTTAGTACCCCTTCTCCTTATGCTGATTTCGATATATTTCCAAATAAGTTTATCATAGGAGCTTAATGTCGTCAATCTGGAGTTCAATCTACAAAAAAAGGCTTCCTTTATAGGAAGCCAAACGCTCTGCAGTGTGAAGTTATACCTTCTAAACCATACTAGTTACATCCGGATTTCATCTCAAAAGAATTACAATCTGTACATTCCTTCTGTGTCGGATTGGTTTCATGAGTACCAACCTGAATCTTATCCAACGTACAATAGTTTTCTGCTTCATTATTGTACTTACAGTTATTAACAGTGCATCCAATGCTCATATTTTTGTCCATCTAGGTTCTCCTTTAAAAGTTATTTAAAAAAATTCTTATCATAATCGTATAATTGTATATATGATATGATAAACATCTTTCCTATATTAGTATGGAGAACAAAAAGCACGTCTATACTGTTAAAACTTGGGCAACTCAATACTTTAAAAATTATTTAAATAGCAATCTCCAATCTTTCTAACAAGATCTCCCGGTTAACTGGTAACTCCAGTATACTAGTAATACAGGTTGCACCTTTAGTGTTTTCATCGAGGGACTTTTCTATCTCCTTCATGTTAGCGGTATAGAGAATAATCGGTATATGCTTAGCAAAAGCCTTTTCCATGATTTTATTTAAACAGAAATATCCATTGTCAAAGTTTAAAATAATACCATCAATTTGCTCTATTTCTAGGATTGAGACTGCTCTTACTCCAGGGAGTAAATGGATACTTTCATAATGTCCATTCAGTGTATTTTTTATGCTTTTACAGCTTATCCCGAGCTTATCAATTACTAAAATCCGCTTCATCCTCATCTCAGAAACTTTAATAGGGGGCTTTTTCTCAGATAGAGCATAAGATAATCGTTCCAATAAGGTTTCTCTCCCAACAGGTTTAATTAAACAATCCGTAGCCCCGTTGGCAAGTATCTCCGCTACAAGTTTTGTACTATTATCGCTAATCTGTGTTATAATAGGAATCTCTTTCCATAGTGGATTACCCTGTAATATCTGTAAAAAGTTTAAACCTACATTGTCCTTCTCAGATATGCTTATAATAATTGCATGTAATGTTTCAGACATAAGATAATTGATAGCTTCCTGTGTAGAACCTGATGTATGTATTTGATATTTTCCCTCAAGGAACAATCGATATGTATTTAAGATTACCTTATCTTTATCCACAATCAATATATTTTTCTTCCTCTGTTTACATCTGTCTACCAGTTGTTGAACATGTAAAAAAAGTAATTCTTCCTGAACGTCAGGATGTAACCCAATAGTGATTCCATCCTCATATAAATCCTCATATAGTTCCTCATCCTCTTCATGTACGAATAAGATTATGGGGATATATTTTCCTGCATACATGTTTCTTATTCTATGATATACCGTCAAATTCTCTAGATTTCCTAGCTCAGTAGCATATACTATTATATCTGGTCTATGATGTATTATATAATTGAAGGTTTCCATTGGATCATGGGTGATACCCCCTATATACGATACATTGTTTCTTTTATGTATTCCATTTTTTATATAGGTTTCCCCTATAGACAAAATTTTTATCATTTTATACACCTAGTTCCTTTATTACATCAAATTTATCTTTACATGAAACAATGCAGTTTATTTACTACCAACTTGTAAATAAACTGCATCTTCTACAATCTTTTACTATTCTATTTTATCATATTTGACATAATATTACAACTTCTATAAAGCAAACTTAT
>JAEYRR010000025.1 GCA_023435505.1 Bacillota bacterium
CATTGAAGTAGCTGCCATACCAGCACGATATTTAGAATCCAATGCGGCAAGATGGATTTCCTGTTTATTGTCCTCTCTTTTTTTCAGTGCTAAAAACCCAGCCACTTCTTCTTTTATTTTGCATATCAGCACACTGTCCAACTCGTCAATCCATGCATCTAATACCTTTTTCGCTATTTGGGGATTGCATCTCACCCCTACATTAAACCGTCTGTCCACAGGAAAAGAGTCATAAGCTATTCTTCTTACATCATCCATATAGCTTAAGCTCTCCTCAACGGAAGCTCGTACCATCTTTTCATAATCGATTTTATTTGCTTTTAAGTTAATACTAGGTGTAAGCATTCTATCAGCTCTGAAATACCCCATCTCTTCCATACAAAACTGAATCTCCTCTTTTGGAGGAAGTTTTATACGGACATGCGTAGCATCTGCTAAATCCCAATTTTCAACAGTCTCTGCTTCAATATTTAACAACTTTATATCTTGATATTGATTCATAATATACTTATACATACAAACTCTCCAATAAGTTATACAATATTTTTCCGGAATCATTTCTTGGAATACTATCTATTACATAGATTTTAAATCCCTGTCTTGGTATTGCTGTTTTGTCAAGAATAAACTTTTTAACCATTTCCTCTTTTGAGTGATCTGTAATATAGATTTTAAGGCAATCATCAACTCCAGAACAGATACACTCTACATTCTCTTTTTTCAACAAGCTTTCGACTTCATCCAGATTCACTCGATTGCCAAACAATTTTAAGAAGCGCTTCTTTCTTCCAACGATAAAATAAAAACCATCTTTATCTCGTTCTGCCATGTCACCCGTGTATAGACGACCATTGTTTTCGTCCCCCTTGCTCAAATCATCCATACAAAGTGCATAACCAAGTGTAACATTCTCGCCCTCATAAACTAATTCTCCAACCATGCCTGGGGTAGATATCTCATTTCCATCCGCATCTATAAGTGATAATTTACCATTAGGAATGGCAATACCAATACTTCCTGCCTTCTCAACAGAATAATCACTTGGGACATAAGACATTCTAGCAGTTGCTTCTGTTTGTCCATACATAACAATGAATTTTACATTCTTTTCATTGCACCTTGTAGCAAACTCATGATGTAATTCCTTGCCTAATTTACCACCTGCTTGAGTCAGATACTTTATACTTGGATAATCATTCTCTAAGAAATGAATTTTTTTTAAGATTTCATAAGTATATGGCACCCCACCAAATGTGGTTGCTTCTTTTTCAGAAAGTAATTTCCAAAACGCTCTTTGTGTTAATGTATAATTGGTTAAAATGATTCCAGCACCCTTTAATAAATGGCTATTAATAATTGATAATCCATAAGTATAATTCATAGGCAATGTAGTAATTGGCCTATCATCTTCTACTATATTCAAATATTCTGCAATAGAAGCGGCATTACTGGAAATATTTCTATAAGACTGACGAACTAATTTGGGGCTTCCAGTACTACCTGACGTTGTAAGTAATAGAGCCAAATCCTGATTAATACAAATATCCTCTTCATTTTCCGTTATGATCAATGAGTAGTTTTGATAAGTATAAAGACAGCTTTCTGTTTCATTTACTCTAGCCCAAATATACTTAGGTTTATATGTTTGATACAAATTATCATACAGGTCTTTATCAATACTTGGATTGATAAGAATCTGAACAATACCTGCCTGTAAAAAACCTATATATCCAATAACAGATTCTTCATTATTCTGACACAGATTAAAAGCAACAGCTTTTCCTGAAAGATACTTTTTAAACTGGTTTATTTCACTTTGTAATTGCGTATATGAAATAGTTTTATTCTCAGTAATAAGTGCCACATTATCTCCATACTTATCTAAATCTTTGTAAAACATGATTTTCCTCCATATAATATAATGTATAAAACATGTGAAGGAAAGTATAACACAGACTTCTGTGTTATACTTTCCTTATTGGTTAAAGATCTATACCATGATTTTTAAGAATCTCAATACCTGCATTATAGGAATTTAAATCTAAAATTTCATTATCGTCTAGCATAATATCAAATACTTCCTCTAATGATGATATTAAAACCATCTGACCTATTGAATCCCATTCGTCTACATTATCATTAGAAAAATCCTCACCTAATTGTTCCTCTTCAATCGCAAATGCTTCCATAAAAATCTCATTATATTTTTTTAAATTATTCATCGCTTTTATCTCCTTTACTTTTCAATTAATTCTATTATACCTATAGCCTTTTGATATAAGAAAGTAACACTCTTGTGATATAGTACTTCTGTCGTAGGTGCTTTAGGATTAATAACTACAAACTGTTTTTTTCTTAATTCGGCAGTTGCCTCATCTATGTTATCTACTTCATAGCATATATGATATGGAATACCATTACTATATTTTTTCCCGTTTCCCTTCATGATAAAATCCAAGGGTGAAGGTTTTTCAGAATCTAAAGTTTCCACTAATTCCACCATAACATCATCGAAACCATTTTCCAAAAATAAAATCTTTATATTTCTCTCTGTATCCATCTGGACATTCTGATTGCCAACCCGTTTAGATACCTCAAATCCTAATCTTTCATAGAACTTTCTTGCTTTTTCGATATCTGCAACAGCATA
>JAEYRR010000065.1 GCA_023435505.1 Bacillota bacterium
ATATGAATACATTAATCGCACAGATGATATTGAAATCAAACATCCATGGTTACATTATGTGTCTCTGTTTGCTTTACCAATTTCTATTGGTATTATTTTTTTATTTCCTGCAATAGGTGCTACATTGACTGTCTGTACGATAATCTTCAACATCATCTATTACCAGAAGGAAAAGGGTAATATTGATGTCTACCTAAACGTATTTACTTACATTCTTAATATGCTTCAGAATGTAAAGGATTTAAGTAAGATGGATTTACCAGGACTTGAAAAGTATACAGATGAGTTAATGGAGCAGTCAATTAAGTTCAAGAACTTTGTCAGAGGGGCTTCCCTTGTGACAGGTGGAAGGTCTTTAACAGCTGGCCTTGCGGACATTATTATGGATTATTTTCGTATGCTATTCCATATCGACTTAATTAAGTTTAACAGTATGTTAAAGCAGTTACGTGCTAATCGGGACAGTTTAAATCAAATGTATGAGATTGTAGGACTTTTAGACAGTATGATAGCAGTTGCATCCTTCCGTGAATTAATTAAAGATTTTACTATTCCTAAGCTGGTTCATACGACTAAGCCGTTTATGCATACAACCAATATCTATCATCCACTTATTGAAGAACCTATCAAAAATGATTTTCATACCAAAAGATGCGCCTTGTTAACGGGCTCCAATGCTTCGGGTAAATCGACCTTTCTTAAAACCCTTGCGATTAATGCAATCTTTGCTCAGACAATCTATACGGTGCTTGCAGATTCCTATGACTCCTGTTATTTTAAGATACTTTCCTCCATGGCGTTACATGATAACCTTCAGAATAATGAGAGCTACTATATAGTTGAAATCAAATCCCTAAAGAGGATTATTGATAAAATGAATGATACAGTACCTGTTCTTTGCTTTGTAGATGAGGTACTTCGAGGCACCAATACCTTAGAGAGAATTGCCGCATCCTCTCAGATCTTGCAATATTTAACAACCTTTCCATCTATTTGTGTAGCCGCAACTCATGATATAGAATTGACACACATATTAGAAAACTATTATGATAATTATCATTTCCAAGAAGATGTGGTAAAGGATGACGTATTATTTGATTATAAACTATATTCTGGAAGAGCTGAGTCCAGAAATGCAATTAAACTATTAGGCATTATTGGATTTGATCACTCCATTATTGACAAAGCAGGAAACCAAGCAAATGCCTTTTTAGAGACCGGTACATGGTCTGTTTTATAAACCCCATATACCTATTACACTACCTGAGAGAAAGGATTAATGACTATGGAGACACTAACTCCAATGATGCAGAAATATCTGGAGACAAAAAATGAATATAAAGATTGCATCTTATTTTATCGTTTAGGCGATTTTTACGAAATGTTCTTTGACGATGCCATTACCGCCTCCAAAGAGCTTGAAATTACATTGACCGGGAAAAACTGTGGTCTGGAGGAAAGAGCTCCAATGTGCGGCATTCCTTACCATGCAGTGGACACCTATCTAAGTAAACTGGTTAGCAAAGGCTATAAGGTTGCCATCTGTGAGCAGGTAGAGGATCCAAAGACAGCAAAAGGTCTTGTAAAACGAGAGGTTGTCCGTATTGTAACACCTGGAACCAATCTGAATACCCAGACTTTAGATGAGAGTAAGAATAATTATCTGATGTGTGTCATCTATACCACCAATGCATACGGTGTAGCGACTGTGGATATCACAACCGGAGATTTCTATATGACAGAAATGGATTCTAACCGTAAACTTATTGATGAGATCAATAAATTTTCTCCTTCAGAAATCGTCTGTAATGAATCTTTTATGGTATCCGGTGTTGACATAGATGATCTTAAGAACCGTCTGAACATCAGTATCTCTGCAATAGACAGCTGGTACTATGATGAAGAGCTTTGTAAACGGACTATTCAAAAGCATTTTAAGGTAGGGACCCTGGAAGGTTTAGGTTTAAAAGATTATTCTATTGGAACTATTGCAGCAGGTGCCGTACTTCAATACTTATATGAAACACAGAAATCTGACCTAAGTCATATTAGTCATCTGACTCCTTATGAAACTAGCAAATTTATGATCATAGACAGTTCCTCTAGAAGAAATCTAGAACTGGTAGAGACGCTTCGTGAAAAACAAAAGCGTGGATCCCTGCTCTGGGTATTAGATAAAACCAAGACAGCGATGGGAGCCAGACAACTCAGAAGCTTTATTGAACAGCCTTTAATCGATAAAAAGGAGATTAACGAACGTTTAGACGCTATTGAAGAGTTAAATAATAATTATATTACCCGAGAAGAAATCCGAGAATACTTAAATCCAATCTATGATTTGGAACGTCTGATTAGTAAGGTAGTCTATCAGTCCGCTAATTCAAGAGACTTAATAGCTTTTCGTAACTCCTTAACTATGTTACCTCATATTAAGACTTTATTGGATGGTTCTAAGAGTAAACAGCTTAAGAACGTCTATGATAACCTTGATAGTTTAGAAGACATTACCGCCCTTATTGAAGCTTCCATCATTGAAGAGCCACCCCTTACTGTAAAAGAAGGCGGCATCATCAAAGATGGCTTTAATGAAGAAGTAGACAAACTAAGACGTGCCAAAACCGATGGTAAGACATGGCTTGCTGAATTAGAAGAAAAGGAAAAAAACAGCACAGGTATTAAGAACTTAAGAATTAAATATAATAAAGTCTTTGGCTATTATCTGGAAGTTACTAACTCCTATAAAGATCTTGTGCCTCAAACCTGGTCCAGAAAGCAGACACTAACCAATGCTGAACGTTATATCACGCCTGAACTAAAAGAACTAGAGGATATGATTCTGGGTGCAGAGGACAAGTTATTTGCCCTAGAATATGAGCTGTTCTGTTCTGTAAGGGATACGATTGCCAAGGAAATCCATCGTATTCAGCAATCGGCTAAAGCAATTGCCTTACTAGATGTATATGCGTCCCTTGCAACCGTTGCTGGACAGCAGGATTATATACGCCCTCATATTAATTCTAAAGGTATAATAGATATTAAGGATGGCCGTCATCCGGTAGTAGAAAAGATGATGAATAACGATTTATTTATTGCCAATGATACTTACCTTGACAATAAGGTCAATCGTGTCAGCATTATCACTGGTCCTAACATGGCAGGTAAATCCACCTATATGAGACAGACAGCCTTAATTGTCTTAATGGCACAGATTGGTTCTTTTGTTCCAGCAAGAAGTGCTGATATTGGAATAGTGGATCGTATCTTTACCAGAGTAGGTGCATCAGATGACTTAGCAAGTGGTCAGAGTACCTTTATGGTGGAAATGACTGAGGTTGCCAATATACTTCGTAATGCTACCAAAGACAGTCTATTGATTCTAGATGAAATCGGCCGTGGAACCAGTACCTTTGATGGATTATCCATTGCCTGGGCGGTAGTAGAGCACATCAGTAACATAAAACTCTTAGGGGCCAAAACCCTGGTTGCTACCCATTACCATGAACTCACAGAGTTAGAGGGTTCCATTGATGGGGTTAACAATTACTGTATTGCCGTAAAAGAGCAGGGGGATGACATCGTCTTCCTTCGAAAAATTATTAAAGGTGGAGCAGATAAGAGTTACGGTATCCAGGTAGCCAAGCTTGCAGGAGTTCCGGATCATGTATTATCTCGTGCCAAGGAGATTGTCAAAGAACTAACTGACCATGACATTACACAGAAAACAAAGAACATTTTAGAGGGTAAATCAGATGCTAATGACGGCAC
>JAEYRR010000072.1 GCA_023435505.1 Bacillota bacterium
CCATGGAAACGAGCTACAGCTAGAAGATACGGTATTCGTAAGTTGGAAAGAATTATTAAAGACCTTAGAGGGAGAGCTTACTGTTCGAGAAAATGGTTTAGAGGAAAGTCCGATTCCACTAGGTTATTTCTCTTCCTTGGATGCTAAGGTTGGTAGTCTTTCAGGAGAAGAAAATATTGAGCAGTATTTTAAAAACGAAGCATATAAGGGAGTAGATTTGACTGAAATGCTTTATTGTAACGGTGGTTGCAATAGTGGGGATGGGGTACAGATCGATGAAAAATAGTAAACGGTTCAAGACAACTATTTTTGTAGCCATACTATTTAGCATCTGGTTTGCTGTCACAGAGTGGGGAGGCGTAAGTACCTATATCCTTCCATCTCCCAAAAAGGTGGCGGAAAGTCTTTATAAAGTGATTATCTCAGGAGAAATATTTGAAGATATTCGAATCAGTTACCTTCGAGTGTTAAAAGGCTTTTTTATTGCCACAGTAATCGCTTTTTGTTTCGCCATGGTACGGGTTATTCGACCAAAATGGAGTGACTACTACGAATCTACGCTTCAGTTTATGAAGAATGTACCACCTTTAAGCTTAATTTCCTTGTTAATCTTGTGGTTTGGTATCGGAGAAACCACAAAAATAGCAATTATTGTACTTACCTCCTTTTTCCCAATCTATCTTAATACCGTGAAGGGATTTGTAAGTTGTGATAAGAAGTTAATTGAAGTAGGCCAAATATATGGATATAGCAAAGTGCAGAGTTTCTTACGAATTATGCTTCCCTATGCATTATCAGATATCCTAGTAGGAATGAGAATTGGTTTAGGATATAGCTGGAGAGCCATTATTAGTGCAGAGATGATCGCTGCTTCAACAGGCCTTGGACATATGATTTTATTTGCTCAGCAGATGTCACGCACAGATAAAGTAATTGTAGGAATTCTTGTGATTGGTATTGTAGGTTATCTCACAGACCGCTTGTTTGCTTTCATCATTGATAAATCCTTGAAGGGAGTCGGGACAAATGGATGGGATTAAGTTAGTAGATGTTACGAAAAGTTATTGTGTAGAAAAAGAGAAGATAAATGTGATTGAGAAAATCAATCTTAATATTCCATCGAATAAGATCACGGTCATAGTAGGCCGTAGTGGTTGCGGTAAGACGACCTTACTTCGGCTGGTAGCAGGTCTAGAGGATTATGATAGTGGAGTAATTAAGGATGATCATCTAAAGAAGAAGGCATATGTATTCCAAGAGGATCGTTTGATGCCATGGCTTACTGTGAAAAAGAACATATGCTTTGGAATCAAGAAATCACAGATGAATGACGAGAAAATAGAGTCTATTTTAGATATAGTAGGGTTACGTCGCTTTCAAAATGCTTACCCAAAGCAACTCTCTGGTGGAATGAAGCAGCGTGTGTCCATTGCAAGAGCTATTGCATATGAACCGGATTTTATACTGATGGATGAACCATTCTCAGCATTGGATTATTTTACAAGAGAGCAGATGCAAAAGGAATTATTGAATATACAACGACGGTCTATGTGCTCTATCTTATTTGTTACCCATAGCATAGATGAAGCCTTGATTTTAGGAGATAAGATTGTTGTGCTAGAAAAGGGAAATATAAAGTCAGAGTATGAAATCAGTGACACATTAGAACACAGAGATTTATTAAGTAGTAAATACGTTGAACTTAAGAAAAAGATTATGAATGATCTAAAAGTCATTTAAATAATAGATAAAACATGGATAGGAGAAATAAAATGTTATTAAGTAAGAAAAAAATAAGAGCATTGGTTGCTATTGGAATGGTTATGACAACTTTAGTAGGTTGTGGGAGCAAAAATGATATTGCGAGTACAAATAAGTCTTTAAATGAGTTAGTAATCACCCATGTTACCTCTCCATTAAATGTACCAAGTATCTTACAAAAAAACAAAAATATCTTCACAGAAGAGTTTAAGAAAAATGGTCAGAATATTGAAGTAAAGTACGCAGAAATTACATCTGGTGCGGAGCAGACTCAAGCGTTAGCTTCTGGTGATGTAGATGTCTTATATGCAGTTGGTGGTACTTCTGTAATCCTATCTGCTGCAAATGGTGCGGATATTAAAGTCCTTAATATGTATAGTAGATCTCCAAAAGCATTCTGCTTATATGCGAATGATGAGTCTATTAAGTCTGCCGAAGATTTAAGAGGTAAAACGATTGCAGGACCAACTGGAACAAACTTACACCAGTTATTAGTGGCATATCTTGACAAAGCAGGTATGACCTTAGAAGATGTAAACTATGTAAACATGTCAATTCCAGATGCAAAGGCAGCGTTAGACGGCGGAAGCATTGATGCAGCTTTAGTTGCTGGTCCAACCGCTTATGTAGCAAAACAACAAGGTCATCACTTAGTAACCGATGGTGAAGGTTTAACTGATGCAATCATTGCTGTTGCTGTAAGAGAAGATTTCTATAACGAGCACAAAGATGTGATTGAGCAATTTTTAAATGCGCAAAAGACCATCATTAAAGATATGGAAGATAATTACGAAGAAACCATGAAAATCGTAGCAGAAGAATTAGATCTAGAGGTGGAAGCAGTAAAAGAAATGTATGAACAATATGATTTTAATACTGAAATCACTGAGGAAGATAAAAAAGCATTCCAGAATGTTGCAGATTTTATGTATGAAGCAGAAATGATTGAGAAAGAATTAGATACATCATCACTGTATTTACAATAGGAGAAAGCAAATAATGGTAGAAAAAGTAGTAGTAAAAGATTGCGATGACATTATAGAAATTACGTATGAAGACATTTTAAAGTATCACGGAAGACAAATGCTTGGTGGAGCTGCGTTGGCTTTTAAGATTATGCTAATGACCTTTCCAAAGCTAACGGATGAGATTCCGGTTCGAGGAAACTTCCGTTTTTATAGTGGAATTGGATCCAATGGAAGAGGGATCATTGATGCTGCAGAATTCGTAATGCGTGTTAAAACCAATAATCAGATTGAACTCGATTTGGATTATTGTGAAGATAAGCCAGGACAAGTAGCACCAAATGGTGGGAGATATTATTTTGAGATCGGATATAAAGAAAATAATATTAAACTGTATTTAAAAGAAGGAATTATTCCAGAAGAATTTATGGAATATTCAAAGCTAGCAAAACAATGTAAAGATAAGAATCTTCCTATGAAGGAAGAAGATTTACAAACACTACTGTCCTTAAGACAAGCTTTAGCGAATAGTATTATGGAGTCAAAACCTGAAGATTTATTTGTTATAATATAAAGGCTCATTAAAGTAAGGGTATAATCACATCTGATTTGTGATTGTACCCTTATTTTGTCATTGGGTTAAAGTAGGTATGTAGAGACGATTTCACTTGACTCTCCCATATGTTTACAGTATACTAAAACTAGACTATAGCAATAGTCTGAAAGGGGATATGAGGCTGATAGAGGGGATAGTAGGAGGTAGGAGTAATGAATAAGTCGAAATGTATCGCTGTAGTGGTGATAAGCAGTATACTTTTTGCAGCATGTGGTACCAAACCCAATCAGGAAGGGGTTTCTAAAGAACAAAATTCTGTGTGGACATTTTTTGAACTTAATGAAAAGGATTCAGAAGCTTGGGAAAAGACGGTCGAAAAAGATGTACCAGAGTTTATGCCAGATGTTAGATTTGAGTGTACAGCCAGAGAGTGGGTTGCAATTAAGGACAATAAAAAAACAGCTATAATTGAAGGTATGCCAATATGGAATGTGTATGTTACAGATCTGAATGGTGATAATTATCCAGAGTTTTGTGCAACCGTAAGCATAGGATCAGGTATCATAGATGACCGTGTAATTATCTTGGATTATAAAAATAGTAAATCTTATATAATATCCGATCGAATGATGTATGATTATCGTCTCTCAAAACATGAGGGAAAGCTTATCATTACAAAAAGCAATTATGAGAAGCAAGAGGAAGACAGCATTACTGGGACATTATCAATCACAGATGGAGAACTAGTAATAAAGTATAGTAATGGAGAAACAGTTACAAAGTCTGAAGTTATGCTAGATGACTTAAAAAGTCTGACTAATCACTATAGCTTAGAACAGGCAAAAGCTGATGGTTGCTTGGTCATGGAGGATGGGGATGTCACATCGGGGAAAGAAGTATTCGATGATTTTTTGAATAAGACATCACAGAAGATAGATGCAAAGCTTCGGGTTGTGAATTACTACACACTGGATAACGCTCAGTCTGCAATATATATTACAGATGTGGTATATGAGAATGATGAATTTAAAACATATTCTGTAAATGATGATAATGAGCTAATAGAAGATACATACAAGTATTTAATTAAAGACGAATTCGAAGCGAATCCAGAAGCAACTTTTACAACGGCTACCTATTACATGTTAGTTAATGATAGAAGCTTAACTTTTAGCGAAATATTCAGAGCATTAGCAAGCTCTAGTTTAGTAGTGAACGGTAAAGATATATCCTTTTTCCCTATCTATCAAAAACATAATTTCAAAAGTAAATAAGACTCTTAGTGAAGTGGAACCACAATAGTACATCATGAGGATAGGAACGAAATTCATTTTTTAGAGT
>JAEYRR010000079.1 GCA_023435505.1 Bacillota bacterium
AAATGCTCTAAGATGACATTTTTCTGTTCACAAACACGAGCAATCTTTTCTTTCAGTACTTCTTCGTCAAATAACTCAGATACCTGGAACCCGATTTTTGCATATTTATCAGAATAAAATGGAGCAATTCCTGATTTGGTTGAGCCAAAGGATTTACCACCCAATCTTTCCTCTTCATATTGATCAAATAAAATATGATATGGCATCAAAATCTGTGCACGATCGGACACCTTGATCTTAGGCATAGGAACACCCTTGGATACGATATCATTGATCTCACGGAATAAATAAGGAATGTTCAGTGCAACACCATTACCGATTACACTGGTAGTGTGATTATAGAAAACGCCAGATGGCAGTAAATGAAGTGCGAATTTACCATAATTGTTGATGATGGTATGACCTGCATTGCTTCCGCCTTGAAAACGTACAATAATGTCTGACTGTTCTCCCAGCATATCTGTAATTTTACCTTTACCTTCATCGCCCCAGTTGGCGCCTACGATTGCTCTTACCATAAGTGAACCCTCCTAATTGGAATCTTATTGCTATAATTGGTTTTTTACTTCACAATCATACACTATTTTTTAATATAAGTAAAATCAATATTTATTATGTTCCACATAAGTTGAAATTATGTCTTAAATTGCACGCTTTTACTGTTTATAACTAATTATAACAAAATCCGATAGCCCAATTTGTATTAAACTTATTGACTTCCCAATAAGATATAGTAAAATCAATACATCGACAAGTCGTTGAAACAAATGTTACGAATAGATAGAGAGGTAAACGTCATGACGGAGAGAACTCCAATTATTAGCATCCGACATCTGAGTAAGACCTTCTACCAGAAAAAAACAAAAGTAGAAGCTCTTAAGGACATAAACTTAGACATATATTCCGGCGAGATATTCGGAATTATCGGCTTAAGTGGAGCTGGAAAAAGTACATTAGTCAGATGCATCAATTATCTGGAACGCCCAACCGAGGGAACCGTTCTATTTCAAGCAGACGGTAAACAGTTAGACCTAGGAAAACTAAAGAATAAGGAAATGATTCCGGTTAGACAAAGTATCAGTATGATCTTTCAGCAGTTTAATCTATTGATACAGCGAAATGCCTTACAAAATGTCTGCTTTCCCCTTGAACTGGCAGGCGTAAAGAAAGAAGAGGCCATAAAAAAAGCCACTGAATTATTAGAATTGGTTGGTCTGGCTGACCGTATGGAAGCATACCCAACACAACTATCCGGTGGACAGAAACAACGTGTAGCCATAGCCAGAGCGTTAGCCACCAATCCAAAGGTCCTTCTTTGTGATGAGGCAACTTCTGCTTTGGACTCAAATACAACAAATCAAGTATTACAGTTATTAAAGGACATTAATAAGAAGCTTGGTGTCACCATAGTGCTAATTACTCATGAAATGAGTGTAATTGAGAAGATCTGTCATCGTGTAGCCATTATTGACAACAGCCAGATTGCAGAAATTGCAGATGTTCAGGAACTATTTAGCAATCCAAAGACAGCCATCGGAAAACACCTGGTATATCCCGAACAACTTACGAAAAGTCTTTCTTTTGGAAAAAAAGCATTACGTATTGTATTTAATGGGGTAGCTTCTGCAGAGCCAATCATCTCAAATATGGTACTAGAATGCAAGGCTGCTGTTAATATTATGTTTGCCGACACTAGAGATGTAGATGGTAAGGCTATGGGACAGATGATTGTACAGCTACCGGAGGATGAGTTGGTAGCTCTAAAGTTGAAGCATTACTTATCTACACAGAACGTTGTGATTGAGGAGGTGGAATTAAATGCTTGATTCAACAACTTTACAGACTCTAGGTCAAGGAATCTTAGAATCTTTGTATATGACCTTAGCATCCTCTTTGTTCGCCTATGTTATTGGTATTCCACTTGGAATCTTACTTGTATTGACTGCAAAAGATGGCTTACGTCCAATGCGCACCGTTAACGTAATATTAAATATCATAGTAAATATTGTCCGAAGCGTTCCTTTCTTAATACTTCTGGTTGCTATCCTGCCATTTACACGCTTAGTTGCAGGAACAACCATCGGACCGAATGCTACCGTTGTACCGCTAGTGATTGCTGCTGCACCATTTATAGCCAGATTAGTAGAATCTTCTTTAAAAGAAGTAGATGCTGGGGTGATTGAAGCAGGACGTTCCATGGGTGCAACCAATATGCAAATTATTGTGAAGATACTTTTAAAAGAAGCCAGACCTTCACTTTTAGTAGGAAGTGCCATTGCTGTCACCACGATCTTAGGGTACTCTGCTATGGCAGGTTTTGTAGGTGGTGGCGGACTTGGAACCATTGGTATCAACTATGGATTCTATCGTTACCAGAATGATATTATGTTTATTACCGTTGTATTACTAGTTGTCATTGTACAGGTACTTCAGGAAATCGGTATGCGCCTAGCAAAGGCATACGACAAACGTCAACATTAATAGATATATAAGCAAATAAATATAAAAATGAATGGGGGATTTAACATGAAAAAAATAATTAGTGTTTTACTGATTCTTACTTTATCTCTAGCTGTGTTATCTGGTTGTGGTACTGCTGGAAGTAGCAATAGCAATAGTAAAAAGATTGTAGTAGGTGCCAGCTCTACTCCACATGCAGAAATACTTGAAGCTATCAAAAAGCTGGTAGAAGAAAAAGGGTATACTTTAG
>JAEYRR010000095.1 GCA_023435505.1 Bacillota bacterium
TTCTTCAACCATATACAAGTAAACCAGATGAGAATTATGAAACATTTAATTAAGTCAAATAACGGTATAGGCTTTATCTATAAATCCTATGTTGAAAAGGAGCTTAAGGAAGGCACCCTTCATCAAAATCCTATTGACCTCACGGAGACTCAGGAATTCAATTTTGTAACATTGAAGAACAGCATTTGCTTCGATCTGTTTCAGAATCTATTTCAATTTTCAAAGACTATTATTGACGAATTATAATCATGACCACCCGTAAAATGATCTGGCATTGCAACTAATGAGGATTGAATCCTGTACTGTACAGGGCTCAATCCTTTTACTATATGGTAACGTAACTATACTATCACCTTCATTTCTTTTTTGACACACGACAGGTACGAATAGTAGTAATAATTAGCACAACTAACAAAAGTAGTTGAAGTATGGTAACAATACTTCCCATAAAGCCATGATGAACAAAAGGTACAGGGACATTTGCAAAAATGGTAAATGATAGCATAAAGAAAATCCATAATATCCAAAAAGCCACTAGTACAGGATGCTTTTTAACGATGATACATTCCAATCCGATGATTACTTTTAAATACACGTTTCTCTCATCTATTTATGTATGTAATTTATCTCTTCACGTATGTATCGTCTACCAATGCACGTTGGAATTACCGCAACGAATCGTTGCATTGTAGTAAACTTAGTCTTATTTGATTTATTTCAAATATTCAGAGGTTAGAACTGCTACTTGGGCGTCATCTATCTGCCCATTCACAACTAGGGTGATTCCTTCCCCTATTACAACATACCTATTCCTCTCTTCCTTCGTCCCTTTATAGACTAGGTTAGTGTTCCAACTATTATCTGCAATCGACACTTTACTTAATCGGGAACTCTCATCCGTTAACAAGAGGTCGTTGTATGTTTCCATAATAGAAGAAAATCGACTTGTAAATACTTCAAGATGATACCATTCCGTATTGTCCCCTACTACATAGAAATCGGAAATCCGTTCTAACTTACCAAACGGCGACCGCATACTTTCATAATCGGTATATGTATGTATGCTGTTACTAGTGAGACTTTGCTTTGCTTTCTGAGTATTCTCCTCTGTTAGATAAGGATATATGTAATGAATAGCGATTACACTTACCAAGCAAATAAGAAAACTGATACCTGTAAAATATGTAAGTAGTGTATGTAACTCCTTATCACGGAATAATTTATAAACCAGCAAACTGCCGCCTACAACTAACAACACTGTGCATAATATAACCTTTATCATCATGCTTGAAAATTCCGATACAGCTAGCAAAATTAATCCCAAGCAGAGTGCATCCACTACTTCACTGAAAATACCAACTCTTTTTACATTTTTGGCACTGTAGTATCTGATCGATAAGCCACTTTTTATCCTTCTCTTATTCCCCATGACAAAGATTCCGAATCTGACAGCACTTACAAATGTATAGATAAAGCATACAAACCATAGAAGGGCCAAACCAAACATCGTTCCACCTGCAATAACATCTGCATAGGATCGATAATCCAGTGGATGAAATAGTGATACATACAAACCATATAGTATAAATATGCCTAAGAAAACGGAATATTGCATATGGAGCAGTAGGCTTTCATAGGAGACAATTTTCTTGGCCATCCTTAATTTACTTTTCTCATCTTCCTGAATAGGCCAAGGAGTTCCTTCCGTTGCACATAGAATCTGTACTTTCCCTGAACTGTAAATATGTTGCCACCCATAATTCTTAAAGTACTCGATATATTGGAACATTGAAGAATCTACTTCCTCGTTTCTTAACTTACTACCTTTCTTATAGAAATCCACCTTAAACTGCATTTTAGTTGGTTCACATTCTTCAAACACATAAATATTACCGGTACGTTTTACAAACATCCAGCCATTTGTTGCTTTCTCCCCCAAAAATTGCTCTATGGCCTCTATGTCATATGGCCTTGCTTCAAACACTACCCTTTTCTTCCTCTTTTTACACTCCTTCATACTCTCTCCTCATTCTATTAAGGTGCATCACTCTTACTTTATGCACCCACCTAGTATACCATGTTTTTACAGTACTTTGCACCCATAATTTAGAGAGGCCACAGATCAGTTGATCTGTGGCCTCCTATTCGTTATCTCTTATTCTTTTCCTTTTGCAATCTTCTTGATTACTGCTGATAGCTTTAATGGGTTGCCATAGTGCAGAGTTCCCATTCGATAAATCTTAGCTCCCAAAACTCCAGTTGCTACAGAGGTAGCTGCCAAAATAAGCAGAGAAATAATGATTTCTACAATTCCTACAGTTCCCATAGCCACACGAATTACCATACAGTATACCGAAGTAAATGGGATGTAGGAGCTTACCTTAACAAGCATACCATCAGGATCATTCATACCAACAATAGCAATAAAGAAACCGATCATAAATACAAAGGTAATAGGCCCAATCGATTTACTAATATCCTCTGTCTTAGATACCAAAGCTCCCAAGGATGCATATAAAAAGCTGTAGAATAAAAAGCCAATGACTAAGAACAGGAAGAAGGTAATCAACACCTCTACGGGTATATTAAATACAGGATCTAATAAGCCACCCCAAGAATCCCTATTAAATTTATAGGTTACAACACCGGCAATCAGTATCACTCCTACCTGTAGGAAGCTAGCGATAACACCCGCGAAAACCTTTCCAAAAATCAGAGAAGTAGGCTTTGCACTAGTTACCAGTACTTCAATGGCACGGTTGCTTTTCTCTGCTGTAACACTGGTAGCAATCAACTGCCCATACAGCAGAATGATGAAGTAGGTTACCATGACGAGAATATACGTATAAGCATAATTACCCACGCTATCCTTACCCAGAATCTCCTGAGCTGAGGTGATCTCCGTCGAGATTACTTTTTCCATGGAAGCGACTTCTATTCCCTTCTCTTCCATATACTTAGCACGATAGTAATATCTCATAATCTCCGTAAACATATCCTGCTTGGAGTCGTACATACCACTATTATTAACTACATATGTAAAATCGGTAGGGCTTTTTATTACAAATCCACCAACAGCTTTATCATTTGTAATCTGACTCTTAACATCATCCTCGGAAGATAACAATTTCCAGTTGTAATTGCCATACTGATTCTGAAGATATCCCAAATCTTTAATCACGCCTGCTCCGTCATAGAGTACCAAGGTATCTAAATCTTCAGGATTGGTAGTTTCCTGATTCCCTTTACCATCAGAAGAATCATCACCACTTATTACATTCATAATCGTTGGAATACAAAGCACTATAACTAAAATAACGGTAAATACTACTGTAGTTATAAAATAACTTTTATTTCTAAAATAGTTCCCTAATTCAAAGTTTAATACTTTCTTTATCTGATTCATTCCTCATCACCTGCTTTCAACACAAAGATATCTGTTAAGGTTGGCTCGTAAATACCAAAGTGTTCAATGTCCACATCAGTCTTTACTAACTCTTCCATTAAGGCTTTCTTTGTAACACCTTCCAGCAGATTCAATACTAAAAATTCTTTTTTCTCTTTATACACCTTACAATAATCCTGAAAATCTCTTTCTATTAAGGCAATCAGTTCTTCTTTATCATAGTTAGATGCACTTAAAATCAAGCGGTCTTTCCCATACTCTCTCTTAATCTCTTTCAGATTACCCTCTAGAACCACATCTCCATGATTGATGATGACAATATCATTACAGAATTCTTCTACATAACCCATCTGA
>JAEYRR010000131.1 GCA_023435505.1 Bacillota bacterium
GTGTTCCATATCTTACTTATCCTCCGCAGTGGGCTCTCAGTCGGTGACACCACATTCCTGTTATGGAAGAAAACCATAAAATACAGTCTCTTTCAATGCTTTTTGCTTATTGTTTAAAAATTAAACCAAATATTAGCATATATACATTAGAAACACAAGTAAAAAAATAAAAAATTAACAAAATTAATGTGTAGTGATTAATATTGACAAAACTTTGGGTTTTATACTTTAAGAAATAAAGTATCATAGTACGAACAAAGCATTTATTGCTTTAATGTTTCAATAAATGTTTCAACATCAACAGATTGATCAACAATACTATAATATTTTCCATTAACTTTAACTTTATTTCCTACAAACATTATTTTTTGTTCATTTCCCACTTTGTCTACCAATGTAAATACGTAGGAATAGCCACCAGAAAGATTATTTCTAATATCTATGTTTCTTCTACAATGAATACCAGCGAAGAAATCGTTTATATCTTGAATTGATTTATATTCTCGTACTTCAGTGATATCACCAGTATTACCATTCATATAAAAGATATAATCTATTTCGTCACTATTTGCTACGAGTTCATTTACGGTGTGTTTTCTAAAAAAAATACAGGTTAATAAAACTATAATTATCGTAAATGATATCAATACAATTATTTTAGTTCTCTTTTTTCTCATAATGCCACCTTTCCCTTTTGGTAAAATAATACTATAATATACAATTTATATCAATGTGATTATATTTATAATAGGAAATTTTTTCATATTACTTTATTTAACTTAAGAAAACAGCTCTGTAATTATCTTACAGAGCTGTTCATTATTTTATATCCCCTTTTATTCTGCGTATAAACTCTTCTCTTCTTGAAGCCGAAGCATCTCACGAACAAATTCCCGCTTCGTCATCTTATGCGGTATGTAATCTTCATACAGTTCTAACTCATCCACCTCTTCATACTCCACATCACTTAGAAAATTAGCTAATTCACTGTGCATGTAATTTACCCCCTAATGTTTATCTTAGTAAGGCTAAGATGTCATCTTGTTACCTCGGTAAAATGAGACAACAAATCATAAAGAAAAGATAGCAGATATTGTTCATTTTGTCAAGATATAAGTATTCTTTATATACTTTTTTATTAAATATCTCTAAATTTTTTACAAAAAGACAAGTTTTTGCTACACGTTTTTTTTAAAATCGATAAATTTCTTAGAACTAAAAAAGGAGCATACGATACTATCCTACGCTCCTAAGCTATTCTTATAAAGCAATCCAAATTGCCTTTAGAATTTTTAGTACGGCATTTACCTGATATGATTCTGAAATACCGGTTTTACACCAGATGGCAAAATGCTCGCAATTATTTGAGATTAGATCATAACTCGTTTCTCCTAATCTACTGTAAGCACGATGTACCGTCTCCAAAGGTGAGTAAAGTTTATATTTTGCTGTATCGAAGGCCAGATAAATATCATTGGCCTTTTTAAACTCCTCAGAAAGATTAAGATTTGGTGAAATGAGACTTCGAATAGATTTTTCTTGGGATACCACATTATAGATTTTTTCCGGTTCCCGATAAAAGGGGGAAAAATCGCATACAAAATATTCTTCTTCCTCTCCCAAAAAGCTCTCAAACCCCGTAATGTGTATCACGGCGTTTTTTGTTACATGCCCAGATATCGCCCTATAGTGTATGACCTGTGCATCACCGATATAGACTCCAAAATGCTGATAAAAGCCCAAATCAATACCGATTACATCACCGTATTCCAGATGTTTTTTATTTTTATCCACAACATCACATCCAGAGACACTTTTTATATTTTATGCAACGACAAAATGTCTCATTCCCTATGACAAGAAGAATCTAGGGATATTTCCCCATCAAACACTTTCACTGCACCACCGGATAAATAAACAATATTGTCTTTCTGATCATAAAATACTTTTAAAATACCTCCTCTGCAAGATACCACTACATAAGCATCAAGCCGCCCGGTTAGTATTCCTGCCACAACAGAGGCTGCTGTTCCTGTTCCACAGGCTAAGGTTTCTCCAGTTCCACGTTCCCATACACGCATTCGGATATTATTGCGATCCACAATTTGTACAAACTCTACATTGACGCGATTTGGAAATTTTAAATTATGCTCTAGAGGTAAACCATAAGTAGCCACCGGAAAGGTTGCTACATTATCTACAAAAATCACCGCATGAGGATTTCCCATGGATATACAGGTCATATTAAATTCCCGGTCCAAAACTGTAATCTTCTCCTCTATTACGGTTTCATTGTCACTAATTACTGGGATGTCCTTAGCCGTAATAATGGGTTTACCTAGATCCACCATAACCTCCACAACTTTATTCTGGTTCAGAGTAAGAAACAAAGTCTTTATCCCTGCCAAAGTATCCACCGTTAAGGTCGTTTTACTTTTGATATTATTTTCATACACATACTTTCCTATACAGCGGATAGCATTTCCACACATTTCTCCTATAGAACCATCCGCATTGTACATACGCATACTTACGTCTGCCACGTCGGAGTTTCCTATTAAAACCAGTCCATCAGCCCCAATACCCATATGCCTGTCACTTAGGCTTCTGGCCAACTTTTCTGGATTTGGAATACTGTCAAACCTGGAGTCCAGGAAAATATAATCATTTCCACAGCCATGCATTTTAGTAAACTTCATACAATGACTCCTTACTTATCCTTATTGTCATTATATGATTTATCTGTAAAAATGGTGCTTTTACATTAAGGTAAGAAGCATTTCTGCTGTCTCAACCATATTGGTACCACTATCCATACTGGTTTTCTGAATATAGCGGTGGGCCTCCGTTTCACTCATATTATTTCTCTCCATCAATAAACGCTTAGCCCTTTCAATCGTAGCCTTATCCTCAAAAGTACGCAGTTTAGACCGGTCCTTCTGCCTCTCCAACATCTTCTTTCTACGTCGATGATACTGTATTGTCATCATTTGGAGGGTACCAAGCAGCTCATTTAGCTTAATCGGCATACTAAGACATACAATGCTATTGTTAGTTACATCTTCTAACTTTGTAGGTGACGCCACTAACAACATTTCAAATCCTGTAGGTAGGTAGTTATGTAGCTGCAGATAATGCATATCACAGAAACGATACCCACTGACCACGATTCCACCATCCAATTCATTGGCCATACTGATGACCTGAGCTCCGGAGGTACAGGTAGCACTAACTTCAAAACCATTCCGAACCAATACATTCTTAATATTCTTTGCATCTTCTAGTTTCGGAAAAGCAATAATAATGCTTAACATGTATGTATCACCCCCAAGCTTCCTTTTTTATAATGGTGCAGTCGAGATTAAATCCGTTCCAGATACTCGTCTATCTCCCATGAGGAAACCTGGTGTTTATACTC
>JAEYRR010000146.1 GCA_023435505.1 Bacillota bacterium
AGGATACCCTCTTTGATGAGAAGATAAAGGGCTCCTTCCATTTTACACCGGGTAACTGCTATGATACGGCACCTAACGGGAATCATTCCTCTATTCACTGGGATCTTGTATGCATCCAGACTCCGGAATTCGGTGGAGGAGAGATGTATTTCGATGATGTTCTTATTCGTAAGGATGGAAGATTTGTTGTACCAGAATTACAATGCCTGAATCCGGAGAACTTAATTGATTAGAGACTAGTTGCTACTAAAGGAGGACACAAAGATGAAACGCGTCTTTCCAAGGCATTATACAAGAACACAAATTATTGCCATTGGATTTATATTAATCATCCTGGTAGGAACCTTACTGCTTATGCTTCCCGTTGCCACTAGGAGCGGGAAGTCAGCAGGGTTTATGAGTTCCCTGTTTACTGCCACAAGCTCAACCTGTGTAACCGGCTTGATCGTAGCTGATACCTACACCAATTGGTCACTTTTTGGTCAACTTGTGATTCTTTTGTTGATACAGGTTGGAGGACTTGGCTTTATTACCATCGGAATATTATTCGCCATGTTCTTCAGAAAAAAAATTGGTTTAAATGAGCGAGAGCTGATTCAGGAAAGTATCAGTGCAACCAAGCTAGCTGGTGTTGTGAAGTTGGTTCGCAATATACTCGTTGGCACCATAGTGTTTGAAGGGGCAGGTGCAGTTCTCTTAAGCATTCGGTTTATCCCAATGTTTGGAGTTATTAAGGGCATATACTACAGTGTCTTTCACTCGGTATCTGCATTTTGCAATGCAGGGTTTGATCTGATGGGAACCATGGAGCCATACTCCTCCTTTACCAGTATGTATGATGACATCCTAGTGAATGTCACATTAATGGCTTTAATAATGATAGGTGGTATCGGCTTTATTGTCTGGGAGGATATAAAGCATAATAAATTACATTTTAATAAATACAGTCTTCATACCAAACTGGTTTTAGTATCTACAGGGATTTTGATTTTTGGTGGCGCCCTGTTGTTTTATCTGTTTGAGATGAATGGATTATTTAGGGGGATGAGCACAAAGGGAACGATTTGCTCTTCCTTTTTTTGTTCTGTTACAGCCAGGACGGCGGGTTTTAATACAGTGGATACCGCCAGTTTGTCCGGTGCCAGTGGACTTCTTACCGTCATATTGATGTATATCGGAGGCAGCCCAGGTTCTACAGCAGGAGGCATCAAAACCTCTACCTTTTTGGTGATTCTCATTTACATCTGGAATAATATTAGAGGGAATACCGGCTGTAATGTGTTCGGCCGCCGTATTGCGGATGATGTAATAAAGAAAGCAGCTTTAGTCGTTCAGATTAATTTGATATTGGCACTGACAGCTGCGCTGGTGATCAGCGGTATACAGAACCTGCCGATTACGGAGGTTTTATTTGAAGTGTTTTCTGCAATCGGTACAGTTGGTATGAGTACAGGTGTAACTAGAGAGCTTAACACCATATCCAGACTGCTTATTATCCTTCTTATGTATTGTGGACGAATTGGAAGCTTATCCTTTGCCCTAGCTTTTACAGAGAAAAGAAAACAGGCGCCGTTATTGTTGCCGGAAGAGAAGGTTAATGTAGGATAAAGATGTGAGCTAGATTAGGAGGCTAATAGATGAAATCTATCTTAATTATAGGAATGGGTAAATTTGGGCACCATTTGTGTCATAACATGGTGGAGTTGGGAAATCAGGTAATGGTAGTGGATCGTAAGGAGGAATCCTTAGAAGATTTGTTGACGGAAGTAACCAGTGCAAGAATAGGAGACTGTACGAAAGAAGAGGTATTAAAGAATCTGGGCATAAAGAATTTTGATCTCTGCTTCGTATGTATTGGAACAAATTTTCAGAGTAGTTTGGAGATTACCAGCCTGCTTAAGGATCTGGGAGCTAAATATGTGGTGAGTAAGGCAAATCGTGATATTCACGCCAAATTCCTTCTCCGTAATGGTGCGGATGAAGTCATCTATCCAGATAGGGACCTGGCAGAAAAGATTGCGGTGAAGTTTTCTGCGGATCATGTCTTTGATTATATAGAGATTACGGATGAGTATTCCATCTACGAGATTCCACCACTTCGTGAATGGGTAAACAAAACCATTCAGGAGGCAGATATTCGTGCAAAGTATCAGATTAATATACTGGGTGCCAAGGAAAGTGGGAAGGTTAAGATTCTTCCTGCTGCTGACTACGTCATTCATGAAAAAGATCATCTGATGATTATCGGAAAGAAGCAGGTGGTAGAGAAGTTGTTAAAGAATATATAGAAATCAACAAGACACGTAGCGGCTATAAGGAAATTGCCTGCTACGTGTCTTTCTGTGGAAAATTTTATGTATTATAGGCAAAATTAATATGTAGAATCTTTTAAAATATTACAATTTATGGTATAATTTTTGCAAATAATAGTAGGGGGGTAATATATGTTTGACAATATTGGCAGAAAAATAAAGATTTTGGCTATTGTAGTATGCTCCATGGGTATTGTGGCATCTGGTGTGGCAGGGGGAATGATTAGCGCACAAGGATCTGTAATAGGGATGGTAGTAGTAGGGCTAGGGGTTCCCGGTTTCTTGGTGGTTGGGGTTCTATTGTATGGTTTTGGACAGTTAATAGAAAATACGGACAGACTGGTAGAGGCAAATATACAGAGCAGTGATTCTTTTCCAAAGGAAAAAACGATGCATTGTAGAACTTACAATACAGACCTCCCTATACGGAATATAGATCTTCGTTTATCAAGTAATGGAGAAGTCTATATGACCTTCTTTCTTACCAGGGATATAAAACTTGAAGCAATTCGAACAGAACTCTCTATAGAAACGGTATTTGGGGAGAAAGTTGATATCGGGCAAGTGGATTTTAGCAGTATTATAAGGAGTGATACCTTGCTTTGTGAGACAGAGTATGTATATCGCCCAGAGATTAAGGAAAACTTCTTAAAAGCCAAATCTGCATCCGTACATATTGCCCAGTATATAGAAGATGGACAACTGAGTAAAGTAAAGGCTAATGATGTAGAAATTGCATTAACAGAAGTGGAATTAGAAGAATTGCAATCTCTATATGGTAAGGATGCGGTTGTCTACTACCAAGAGAGTAGGGTCAGATGGACCTGTGTCTGTGGAAAGGTAAACAAGAATGTAGATAAATTTTGTGTTTCCTGTACCAGGGCAAGAGAACTTTTTAAAGAGAAAGAGATTGACGTACAGGACCTCTATGAAGATATATTAGAATATGCCAGTAGGGATGGAGTTAAGTCCATCAGAGACATATATGAGTATGCCCATGGGTTGTCTACGGGAATTATACATAAAGACTTACAGAGCCTTGTTGCCACCATAAAGAGGCTTTCAGATGAAGCACAGCATAGCTGGGTACCAAAGCAGATGGTAGTCGATGAAATCCAGTCGTACCGAACAACTCCCTAGATAATCCCTACAGGAAAGACTGTATGACCTCATAGAGAAGAGGAATCAATAAGGCAGGTAGCATATTGCCTACCTTGAATTTCTTTCCCAAGGCAATATTAATACCCACACAAAATATAAGGGCAGAGCCTACAAAACCAAGGTTGTCGATTAGTCCGGTGCTTGCAAACTCCCCAAAGAATGTGGAAAACAAAGTGATAGAGCCTTGGTAGATGAAAATAGGGATAGCGGAGAAGATGGCACCAACTCCATAGGTAGAGGCAAAGACAATCAAAATCACGCCATCTAATACAGCTTTAGCTATAAGCATGGAATAATTACCATCAATGCCGTCTTGGATTGATCCAACGATGGCCATTGCGCCTACACAGATAATTAAGGATACATTTACAAATCCATCTACGAATTGGCTGTCATTTTCTCTTTTGACAGCCTTTTTTATACGTTCACCCAAGGCATCCATCCTGTCCTCCAAACGAAGAACTTCACCTATTATGGTTCCCAGTACCAGAGATAGTATCAGTATCATGGTTCCCTGGGTCTCCAGTCTGTCATTATGTATGACAAGCATTTTCGACAATGCACCAGCTGCTCCTATAAAGATAGTAGCCACACCACAAGCCTGCATCAATGCCTTTTGAAATTGCTCCTTTATCCCATTCTTTAATACAAGGCCAATAACTCCACCAACAATCACTGCGCCTGTGTTTATAATAGTTCCCAATCCGATCATGTATGTAAAACCTCTTTTTCTTATAATAGTATTTACTATATCTGATATGTAAAATAGTGTCAAGAAAGACAGGGCGCTAACTCTGTTTTCTCAACAAAAACTCCAATATGTGGTTGTGGAAGTAATAGCCAAAATAGAGTATAATATATTTAATTGCCATTATATGTGTGATTTTTGCATTTTAAGTTTTGTGAATAAGTCATATTTAGTGAATAACGAAGACTGACTTTATACCATACTAGTAATGGTAGAAACTGTGAGAGAAGGAGGTACACTTTCATGAAACGTGTATTTTTAATTGTACTGGATAGTGTTGGCGTTGGTGAATTGCCTGATGCAGCGGACTATATGGACGCAGGAAGCAATACGTTGCGGGCAGCCTCAACAAGCCAATTTTTTGATATGCCAAACATGGAGAAACTTGGACTTTTCTCTATTGATGGAATTGAAGTAGCAGAAGAAAAAAAACATAATGTGACTCCAAACGGTATTTATGGTAAGATGATGGAAGCTAGTCGTGGTAAAGATACTACTATCGGTCACTGGGAGATCTCCGGAATTATCTCAGAGGAACCTCTTCCAACCTTCCCTGATGGATTTCCAAGGGAACTACTAGATGCTTTTGAAGCAGCTACCGGTCGCAAGGTTATTTGCAACAAGCCTTATTCCGGTACTGAGGTTATTAAAGACTACGGGAAAGAGCATGTAGATACTGGAGCATTGATTGTTTATACTTCAGCGGATAGTGTTTTTCAGATTGCTGCTCACGAAGAAATTGTACCAATTGAACAGCTTTATGAATATTGTGAAATAGCAAGAAAACTTTGCACCGGTAAATTTGGTGTAGGCCGTGTCATTGCCAGACCTTTTGAAGGAACTGAAGGCAACTACACAAGAACAGCAAAAAGACATGACTATTCCTTACAGCCACCGAAGACGACTATGCTTGATACCATCAAGGCCAATGGTTTAGATGTCATAGCAGTTGGTAAGATTAGTGATATTTTTGCAGGGAAAGGAGTTACCGAAGCAGTACGTACTGCAGATAATGTAGAAGGAATTGAACGTACCATAGAATATACGAAGAAGCCATTCCATGGACTGTGCTTTGTCAATTTGGTGGATTTCGACATGAAATACGGACATCGTAATGATATTGACGGCTATGCCAAAGCACTTACTTATTTTGATAGTAAGCTTCCTGAGATCATGGAGAATTTAAAAGATGAGGACATCTTAATGATTACTGCTGATCATGGTTGCGATCCAAGTACCCCTTCCACCGATCACTCCAGAGAATATACTCCATTGGTGATTTACGGGAAACAGCTAAAGAACAATGTAAATCTTCATGTTAAAAAGACATTTTCTGATATTGGCGCTACCATAGTAGAGTATCTTGGTTTACCGCTAGAAATAAAAGGAAGCTCTTTTTTAAATGAGATAATAGAAAAATAAAAATCTAAGGAGGAAATATTTATGGCAACCCCACACAATGCAGCAAAAGAAGGAGAAATAGCGAAAACCGTCCTAATGCCGGGAGATCCACTTCGCGCCAAATATATAGCAGAAACATATTTAGAGGATGTTGTATGCTTCAATACCGTACGTAACATGTTTGGTTACACCGGAACCTATAACGGAAAACGCATTAGCGTTATGGGTGGTGGAATGGGTATTCCATCCATCGCGATCTATTCTTACGAGCTTTACAGTTTCTACGGCGTAGAAAACATTATCCGCATCGGTTCAGCAGGTGGTTTCCAGGATGATATTAAGCTAAGAGATATCGTAATCGGAATGGGTGCCTGCACCGATTCCAACTTTGTGAGTCAGTATGGCCTACCTGGGCACTTTGCTCCAACTGCAAGCTATGAACTTCTTAGCAAAGCAGTAGAAGTAGCCAAAGAGAAGAACATCAATACTAAGGTTGGTAATGTTCTTTCGTCTGATGTATTTTACAATGCCAATAAAAATGCCAATGACCTTTGGAAGGGAATGGGTGTCCTTTGTGTAGAGATGGAAGCAGCTGGTCTCTACATGAATGCCGCTAAGCTTGGTAAGAAAGCCCTTGCTATTTTAACCATCAGTGATCACTTATATACGGGGGAAGCACTAGATGCTGAATCTAGACAGAACACCTTTAATGATATGATGTTAATCGCCCTTGAGATGGCTGAGTAACCGAGGAAAAATGTTGTGTAGAATATACTTTTATTTTAAAACTTGGAGGTAAGTTATATGGAACAAAAAGAGATTTTACAAAAGGTGGACCACACCCTGCTTTCCCAGACAGCAACATGGGAGGAAATTAGACAAATCTGTGACGATGCAATCACTTATAATGCGGCATCTGTGTGCATTCCTGCTTCTTACATCAAACAGGCAAAAAAATATGTGCAGGATAGAATGCAGTTATGTACCGTAATTGGGTTTCCAAATGGATACAGCACTACTGCAACAAAGGTATTTGAGACAAAGGACGCCATTGCAAATGGGGCAGACGAGATCGATATGGTCATTAACATTGGCTATGTGAAAGACCGTCGTTATGAAGATGTTGAAGAGGAAATCCGTCAGATTAAAGAAGCTTGTGGAGATAAAATCCTAAAGGTAATCATTGAAACCTGTCTTCTTACAGAGGGTGAAAAGATACAGATGTGCAAGGTGGTAACTGACGCAGGAGCAGACTTCATCAAGACTTCTACCGGTTTTTCCACAGCAGGAGCTACCGTTGAGGATATTGCCCTCTTTAAAAAACATGTTGGAAGCCAGGTAAAAATTAAAGCTGCAGGTGGAATCTCTTCCTTTGATGATGCAGCTAGATTCTGTGAGCTTGGAGCGGATCGGTTAGGAACTAGCCGACTGATTAAACTGATGAAGCAACAGGATGTAGCTCCTGGTGAATATTAAGTCCAAGAGGTGATTGAATGAAGGTTGAGCAAGCCATAGAAAAGGCTTTAGAGGCATTAAAACAGTGCTATGTTCCATATTCTAGGTTTCATGTAGCAGCTGCACTGGTTGCAAGTGATGGTACCTGTTATACCGGTGTCAATATAGAAAATGCCTCCTACCCAGCTACAAATTGTGCTGAACGTACTGCATTTTTTAAAGCGATCAGTGAGGGAGTGCGAGATTTCTCCTATATCGTCATAGTAGGTGGCAAGGAAGGAAAGATAACCACATTCTGCTCTCCATGCGGAATCTGCAGACAGGTTATGAGAGAGTTCTGTAACCCAAGTGAGTTTAAAGTTATTTTAGCAACATCAACTACACAATATAAAGAATACACACTAGAGGAAATACTTCCACTTGGATTCGGACCGGAAAGTCTAATCTAAGAAGCATTTCCTCGGGGCTTAGCCCCTATTAAAGGAGATCTTGAATATGAGAATGTATGATCTGATTATGAAAAAACGTAATGGTGGAACATTAACAAAGGAAGAGCTTACATACATGGTTCATGAGTATACTGTAGGCGCTATACCTGATTATCAAATGTCTGCCATGCTTATGGCTGTATATTTTAAAGGAATGAACGACGAAGAAACTGCCATGCTGACAGAAGCCATGGCCCATTCCGGCGATATGGTGGATCTAAGTGCCATAGAGGGTGTGAAGGTGGACAAACACAGTACTGGTGGAGTAGGTGACAAGACCACTTTGATTGTGGCGCCAATTGTAGCAGCTTGTGGAGTAAAAGTAGCTAAGATGTCAGGTAGAGGTCTTGGCCACACAGGTGGAACTGTAGACAAATTAGAAAGTATACCAGGACTTCAAACAGCCATTCCAAGAGAAGAATTCTTTGATATTGTAAATAGAACTGGGGTAGCCGTAATTGGACAATCCGGTAATCTGGCACCAGCCGACAAGAAAATGTATGCCCTTCGAGATGTGACTGCCACTGTAGAAAGCATCCCACTGATTGCTGCTTCCATTATGAGTAAGAAGCTGGCAGCAGGTAGCGACGCCATTCTACTTGATGTAAAGACCGGAAGTGGAGCATTTATGAAGAGTATTGAGGATTCCATTGAGCTTGCAAAGAAAATGGTTGC
>JAEYRR010000237.1 GCA_023435505.1 Bacillota bacterium
ACTCTAGGTATTTTACCACTTTGAACTTTCTTATTATTTATATGGATTTAGCATTTCTATTTGGATTTATTCCTGGTGTTATTTGGGCTTTTTTCGGTTACTTTTATTTTGTTGGATTACTAACTTTATTCACTGTATGTTTCTCTATTCTACTTTTTTTTAGTATATATATCTATCAAAAGAAATTAAACATACCATTTACTAACAGTCTGGTTGGATTTATCTTTTTCATTCTATTCTTCCAGATAATCCAAAGCCCTGCCTCATTACATGGATATGTATTAAAAATACTTCATAAGAAAGGGACTTGGTAATGAAAAATAAAAATCTTCTTGTTATATTGAGCATTGCCTTGGGCATTCTTCTCATATCCATGTTTGGCTTGAGATTTTTTCCTGGTAATCAAGACTATCAAAAAATATCAGAAACAATTAATCCCTCTAAACCGATGGTAGCCCTTACCTTCGATGATGGACCAAATAAGAGTTACACTCCTGAAGTTCTTGACATTCTCCTTAAGAATCAGGCATATGCAACTTTCTTTATTAATGGAAAAAATATTGTAAATAATGAAACACTCTTAAAAAAAATGGTTGGGGATGGTCATGAATTAGAAAATCATACCTTTAGTCATTTTGACCTTACAACTCTTAATAAAGAGGAAATAAAAGAAGAAATAGAAGCCACCCAAACTGAGGTCTGGCGTGTTTTACCTGGGTATACATTTCAGTATGTTCGACCACCTTATGGTCACTACGATGAGAACGTCTTAGATGTCTTCACCATGCCTCCTCTCCTATGGGATATAGACAGTGGCGATTGGAATGAGCCGAATGCTGAAAAAATATATAATACGGTCCTGGATAATATTAGCGATGGCGATATCGTTATATTTCATGATGATAACTCTGAAACGGTAAAAGCTCTGAAAGACATAATACCCGCTCTTCAAAAAAAAGGATTTCAATTAGTTACGATCACTGAGCTTAATCATTATCTCCAAAAGTAAAAAAAAATTGCATGAGGCACCTACAAATGTGGATTTATAATGTTTTGGCAAGGTAAGAGAGTTACTCTCCCTTACCTTGCCGACAAACCATAATGCCCTCTAATCCTAACGAAAGAAACGAAAATACCAAAATGCTTATTAGAGTTCTCCCAGAAAATAACTCCTCTTGTTTTATAAAAGAAACTACCAATGATATACCGACACCAAGAAAAGCCCCTATAAAAGCTCTTTTAATAATACTTTTCACTTTAAAAAACTCTGATAATCCTTTTATTGCAATAATCACATGAACCACCAATGTTAACAATGTGAGAAACAGAACCAATACAATAAACATTCCAAAATACTTTCTACCTGGAATATCAATCTGCATATGTTCTGGAGTTATTAGGGCTAGGATGACGCCTACTATGAGAATAAGCGCTATCATGGCATAGAATATGCCGTAAATAATTTTCGAGAACTTTACAAAGTATTTCAATTTTATTACCTCTTCTTGTTTTACTTCATTGTATCCAAACATGCTGACAACTTGTTATATAATGCCTCCCTTAACTCAGCTGGTTCTACAGAAGTTGCATTTATTATAATGTTCCAATAATCGTTTAGAGCATGTTCAAATCCATATAAATTCACACAAATCTTCCATTGGTCTTTATCATGCCAAAGAATCGAATACTCCAGTCCTTCAAGATAACAAAATGCCTTCTCACTCACTAGCATAGTAACCAGGTATTGTTCTTCTAACACACATTTGTCGTGAAATCCTTTTATTGCATCTTTAAAGTAACTCTTTAGTTCGAAATTCTTTGGATAGATAAAGGTATCTTCTAATCGTTGACAATCCATAATCCGATCGCATCGAAACATACGAATCGTAAAAGAAGACTCACAATAGCCTATCAGATACCATATCATCTCTTTAATAACAATTCCATAAGGACGAATGGTTCTAGAAGAGACTTCTTGATTAATTTTCTGATAGGTAATCTTAAGTTTATGTAATTCAAATACAGCTTGTAAAATGGTATCCATCTGTGGCATAGATTGTTCTTCGCCCCACCATGGACTACTATCTACAACAAAGCGATTTACAATTTGCTCAATCTCTTCTGCTTCGGTATCTGGCAATGCTTTTATAATTTTCTTCAACGATATATCCGTGTGCTTATCTAATACCCTACTTTTTTCTGCCTTAACTCCTTTTCCATTCAGGAACAGATAGATGATATCTTCCTTATCGAAATGTTGGACCTGCGTCTGATATCCTTCCATCAGCGAGATTCCTCCATGTTGCCCAGACTCTGTACATATAGGGATTCCTGCAGAACATAACGTATCAATATCACGATAAATCGTGCGTATGGATGTTTCTAACTCCTCTGCCAAACGTTTTGCAGTAATCTTCTTTTTCTTCTCTAGAGATAACAATATATAAATTAGACGTTCCAGTTTCATAGTTTAATCTCAGTATACTGATGGTAATTCAATACAGTACAATAACCTTTCACATTTTATATATACCATTTATTATAATCCTTTCCTGTAATTTTTTCCATTATTCGAATATGATTTTGTTTACTGACACACAGTTGTCAACAAACATTTGCTATGATATCTTCAACATTATTATAAAAGGAGAAAAACATATGAAAGTTGGAATATTAGGAACAGGTTTTGGGGCTTATCATGCAGAACTCTTTTCATCCATCAAGAATGTTGACACTATCTATGTATTTGGCAGAAATCCTGAAAAATTAAAGGAATTAGAAGCAAGGTTCGGTATTGTTCCAGTGAACGATATCATAGAGATTATGGAAAATGATGAGATTAACCTCGTTGATATCTGTCTTCCAAGTGATCTTCACTGTACCTATGCAATCCAGGCTTTAGAACACAATAAGCATGTATTATGCGAGACCCCTGTTTCTTATACTCTTTCCGA
>JAEYRR010000272.1 GCA_023435505.1 Bacillota bacterium
GCGTAATACTGCACAAAGGTAGGAATTGCTCCTCTAGTTTCTTTTAGCTTAGATAAGTATGCAGGCCATAATTCAAACATGTACTTATAATACCAATTCTTCTCGAATATCCCTGGATAATCATCAAAATTCCAATCTATCGGTTGTCTATAGTCATAAACAGCTTCTCCCACGTAACCTATTTTATTATGATTCATGAGAAGTTCTAGAAAATATCGTTTTTCATTTTCCTCTCCATTTGGCATGCTAGTATTGATAAAGGTATCTTTTCGTATAATAGTTCCATAGAAAAAATGTGGAAAACAGCTGAACTCATATCTCAGATCAATCACTACATTTTCATTCCTCATACTTTCAGCCGGAGAACTTATATAATCTAACTTACGTTTTTCATTCTGCATATAGTATTTTTGTGACATACCAATGACAACATCATTTTTAGCGTAGACTGTTACCATGAATTCGTACATCTTTTCCATGTAGTCAGGGGTAATATCATCTCCACCATGGACAAATACCACATATTCACCTTGAACATGCTCCTTTGAATCATTAATAATCTGCGCTTTGGATTTTTTATAGCAATCCACCAATTGGAAAGCTCCACGATATAACTGGGCAAAATACTCTTGGTCCTGTTGTTTCGTCTTACTGCAGATAATGACCTGAAGCCTATCCTTCTTAATACTCTGTTTATGCAACAAAGACAGGGTATTAAGATTCTTCTCATGACTTTCCGAAGCAACATAGATGACAGAGATATCATAGGGATAGTCATTCTGATAATATAATCTTCTGGTGCGAATGTCAGCCATATACGCCATAAGTCCATACTGATTATAATAAATCGATGGATCTATATATTGAAGAATATCTTTAGATTGCATTATGTACTCGGTTACATTATTAACCTTACGGTTTCTTTTTGCCAGAATTGCCTGTACTCTGCTATCTATCAAATACATAGATAGACTCTGAATAAATTTAGGAATCTGACACTGTTTTACCATAAACCTTTGGAATAATGGTAATATAAATTCAGTTTTGTAATCATGATACCAGGATGTTTTTTTATTATCCTGATACTTCTTCACATTGTACTCAATTGGCTTTGCATAGGAATACACAAGATTCCCCATATAAAGCATTCTTGGATGCTTTATTATTAATTCAATCAAAAGGCCTCTTTTTAAGTCGTACTCTAATAGACTGCTTATGTCTACATTACAAAACAGACTGCTACTAAAGAAAGTGCCGCCTAGACCAATGGGCATAATGCTTGCATCCTGATTGAAATCTACTACATGACAATCCTGATTCTCTGGATTAGTAAAAGGATCCGTCACTTTACCCCGGTAAGCCCTCTGGGTAAATGCACACATTTCCTGTCTAAGTTCCATTACATCACAGACCAACTGCATGAAATTTGTCTGAATCTCATCGCCAGGTCTAATAAAGGTGATATAATCTCCAAAGCACATTTCTTGTAGCCTACTAAATCTTTCCTTACCATTCTCACCAAAGCAGTATTTTATTTTGATTCTGGAAGTATCATTCAATCGTATTATATTTTCTTCTTTCGTTACTACTATAATCTCAGGACTCTCCTGTATGATATCTTCCCTATTAATAAAGCTGTTTATCCAGCCTAAATTGTTATACTGGCTTTCATCAGCCAATATAACAATAGATAATCTAGTGTTTTCGCATGTCATAGTACCGTCCTCCAACTATTACAACTTAAGATACTTAACTGCTGACTCATATACACGTTTACAGTTGTCTTTATCTTGGTACGTAAAGAATCTTTTAATACGATTTCTATAGTTCTCGTTTAACTCGCATTGATTGCTCATATATTCACACATTTCATTTACGACCTCTTCTTCATTTATACAAACTGGGCCAAATCCTTCTGTTACATAATCTAAACCACCTTCTGCATACTGAGGTGGTAAAGTAGATGGATGATAATATATCAAAGGCTTATTCAGATTTGCATAGTCAAACTGTATACCTGAGTAGTCTGTTACCATAAGGGATGCTTCTGTTAATATCTTCTCATAACTGATATCCCCTGCTCCCGCTATAATTTCAACGAAATCATTGGCATCAAAATCCTTAATCTGTTGACTCAGAACCGGATGAATCAGATACTTGATTTGATAATTATACTTTTTTGCAGCTTCAAGTAATCTGTTGTTATTAATCAAGGAGTTATAAACCTTAAAATATTCACTTCTCTTGAAATTTTCACTATAGGTATGCATATGTCCCTTTTTATTAGTGCCTGCGGTGACACTACGACGCCATGTAGGACTAATCAAAATATAGCGTTTGTCATCCTTCTTTAACCCATCATATCTAGGCGCACCAGTCAGAAGCAGCTGTTCCGGTTTGTATCCGTATATAGGCTTGGACAAATTTTCAATTTCATATGGAGATACACAAAAATATAATTTAATATTGTCGTGCAGACGATTTTGATACTGTGCAATTTTTTGAATGGTAAGACCATGTTGCAGACACATTATCTCTGCATTAAATAAATCTCTGACGTATTTTTCGACTGCTGACCAATAACCACAGGATAGTTCTACATCCACACGTGTAGCAAATATGGCTGTACTATGCAAGGAAATTACTTTATGCCATATGGAGTTAAAACCTAATACTGTTCCGTATTTCTCCTTGAGATACTTATATTCCTTTGCATTCTTATTTATAACATAATAAATCTTTATATTGTCACAATCTCTTCTTTCAGATACATAACGATAAAAATATTCCCCATTATCTCCACCTTTGAACATCTGGTCATAGGTTAACCAAATTTGCTTTTTATAGAAATATGGTCTAGTAATCCAATATAATAGGCGTAGAAACATACATTTTAGAGAACGGGATAGATTTTTCCCCTTACGTATATAACTAAAAGTAAAGAGAATCTCATTTATAATAATACCAAAAGGATTTCTATTCGTAATTAGAAATTGTTTGCTATCATTACAGTATTTTAACATATAATTTCCAAAACACCAGTATGAATTACAAAATTTTTCATATAGCCTAGATTGTATCTTATCAAACCTTACATCCAAAGTCCACACATAATCCATATACTCCAGATTTATAACGAACTTCTCTTTAGAAGTAAGATTTCCAACAGGAATTAAAAGACTGAATGTATAACCCTTTTGTACGGTTTTATTAAAGAATTTTGTGAAAGAGTAGATGTTAGTACGTACTCCTTCATATTCTGTGCGATCTGACTTCGCTTTTATTTTAATCTGATCAAAGTCCAGAAAATATGCATTGGAAATCGCCCCATCAATCACCAGGTTATCCTTTTCATAATTAATAGCTTTAATATGCAGTGCTATATTACTGATATCTTCAACAACGACTTCCTTAAAAACTCCTACAGGACATCCCCCTTGCTCTGTTAATTCAGGCAAGGCATCATAGTCCTCGTATTTCATACGCAACAGATTCAGTCCCATAAAACGTGGTAATATACGTCTGGTATCTGATTCATACTGAGATATGATATGGTCTGGAATATATTGCAATGCTTCCTTGACCTTATCAAAGAATACCTCCAAGTCATCATGAAGCAGAATGTCTTTATTTCGATCATTCATATTGCAGGCAAACTTTATAATTAATAAATACAGCATCGCGTATTTTTCATAGTCATAGGTAGCGTTCTTTAATGTTGGTAGTATATATTGTTTAAGATCTTCTGTGTACCAACTCTTACTGTACTGGTCCGGATAATTAAAGAAATCAATTTCTAACTCCTTTTTAATAAAGATCTTCTTCTCCACGATACCATAGCTATGCTCACACTGTTTAAACAATTGCAACAGTAGATCTGTATAAGCCTGATGCCGAATGTCTTCGTGAACTATGACTTCTTTCAGTTCTTCCACATGGGCAAAAAAGCTGTTAAACTTCAGATTAATCCGATAACAGTCTCTCATTAAATCAATGGTTGTATTACGTTCATTAAACTTCAGATATCCCCTTTTATGTCCTTTATTGTCTATAAGGGTAGGGGTGAGACATACTAAAGGGCTTTTGCTTTTTTGTATAAATCGATTGATTGCAAAAAGTGCGCCTTTCTCATAAGTCATATTTTCTGTAATAAAAGTGACATACTCCCCTGTCCACAGCTCTCTTGATTGATCGAAAGCCTGCGCTGATGTCTTGCCTTCACAATTCATATATTGCACCAAAACTACACCGGTTTCCTGATAGCGTGTTGCTTCTTTGGCATTCCTCTCATCTCCGGCTCCGTCTAACAGTATTACCTGAATATCCAGTTTAGGCCAACGCTTTGCCTCCTCGCTGATATTCTCTAGTACATGGTGTAACCTATCATGATTTTTTCCATATAGATTGATTGTGAATCTTCTTCCGTTCATATGTCACCTCCTAACTCATTTCTAATTCATCTATTTACTATAAGGACCTAAGTCCAGTAGATAGATGTTGTGGCTATTCTTTCTTTTGGAGACACCAATCATTTGCATATAGTCACCATATAAGTGCTTTAGATACTTATCGTACTCCTTTGGAACCGGTAATAAAACGGACTCAAACGGAACATATATGGTTTCCTCTAACCACTCCTTAGGAAAAGGACCTTTCTTAAGATTTTGCCCCATTCCATCGTATAAAAATCTTCTATTCTTCTTATGTTTATAATGCTCTATTACCTTAAACTGCAGCCATTCCAAAAAACTCATTGGTAAAATTGTTTTTAGGATAGAGGCAAAGAAGCGATATAATTTGTGACTTCCATCACCATGTACATACGTATCGTTCCATTTGTTATATACCAGCGATCTAGTAAGAACCGTCAGGTTCTGATGCATCTTTTGTCCGAATTTCGAATTTGATGTATAATCATGTGGAAAGAGATCTACAAAGAAGCCTACATTGATATCCGATAGTTTCTTGGTAAACTCTGTTGCACAGATGGTATTCTTAACTCTTACCTTACTAAAGAAATGGTTGTTCTTATCGTTCTGTGCGGTCTGTAACTCTAGATAATCTGGAAGCTCCGAAACTGCCACCTTTACAAAGCGATCATAATCTTCTCGAAGCATCATGATATCTGCATCATCATCCCAAGGGATAAATCCCTGATGTCTAATAGCTCCTAACAGGGTTCCTCCCCCTAAGAAGTATTTGATTCCATTCTGTTTACAAATCCTATCGATTTCCAATAATACTTTTAACATTAGCTTCTGAATCGCAGACAGTTTACCATTATAGGTATCATGAAATAGGAAGATAGAATCTTTCCATGTTTGCGCTTTCAAGGCCATCTCAAATCCATCCGAAACATCCACCTTCCCAGAATAGCCTGCTAAAAATAACTTCGCAGAATCTAGAGCAATCGGATGTAAGGCTTCTTCTCTTCCATTAACAAAAGTAATCTTGACACTGTCCTTTAACGATTCTGATAATATTCTTCCAATCTCAAAGGTGGTTATCAGTGAGTTGGCACCTGATACATTATATAGTTCATTCTCTTTTTGTAAAATGATAGAATACAACACTGCTCCTAATAAATCACTTAGATAAACTAAGGTATACTTATCCGGATTTAGATAGAGGGTAATGTCCTCTCCCTGACCACACAGCTTCATCAACTCATGAAGGGGATGGCTATTAAAATCTTCTCCTCCTAGTGCAATGGCAGAACGGAGTATGATATATGGGATCTTAAGGTTTATAGCCCTATCTATGATATCGTGTTCATAGGCACGGATAGCATTGCCTTTCTGTTCTTCCTCATACTCATGCTCAGCTATAACGACACCAGTAGGAACCTTACCATAGCTTCTATAATCGGAAAGGAGCACTATTTTCTTCAATCCCTTTAACGCCAAGGCTTTTAGCGCACGATTAACAAAGTCCTGCCTAAGAAATCTCTCGGAGTCATCCATCTTTCTATTACAAAAGCCAGGATCAATACAATAGTCCACTTCCTGTAATTGGGACAGTTCTTCTATCGTTACTTCTACCAAATCCGTTCTTTCTAAAAACTCATTTGGAAAAAGTGCTTCTGATTCTGATTGCTCAGTATTCACATAATATACTGTTATATTTTCTTTATATTTATCGTTTAACACCAAAAAAGAACAAATAATAGCCCTAGCCAGACTTTTAACGTCTGACCCAAGGCATACTATTCGTTTCTCTCTTAGTATTTCTCTATTCAACTGTTTATTTTCCAAAATAGATTCCACTGCATCTAGCTCGTACTCATTTAACAATTCCTTTAAAAGCATTATCATATCCTCACTTAAACGGGATAACCTACGCCTTAATAACTTCCTCTAAGGTTTCCACAGATCTCTTAATTCCTTCAGCCAAGTCTACCTCCGCCTTCCAACCTAAGTCTGTTATTCTAGCGTGATCAAGTATTTCTGGTGTATTTGTAAATTTAGTCAGATCTGGTTCTTCTTCATCCTCCTTATTTGCAAAGGATAGAGTAAGGTTTCTTTCAGGAAACACCTTCACTGCTTCTCTGGCAAAATTACGTATCGTAGTGTTGGAGTGGTCGGCAGCGATATTATATGGATATGCATTTTCTCCCTTTAACAGTATCAGCAATAGTGCCGTTACCGTATCTGTCACATAACAGAAGGAGCGGTATGCCCCACCATTACTCTTTAATAAGATACTTTCGCCCTTCACTACATTGGCTATAAATTGTGCCCATACACGGTCATCCTCTAAGCTGCTTGGTCCATAGATATAGCTTGGACGAGCAATTTTAACATTCATTCCGTACTGTTTACAGTAGCTGGCACAAAGAGTCTCAGAAGCACGTTTTCCAATCGCATAACAATTCTTATAATCTGTCTGGTCCACGTACCCAATATTATCTTCTTGTAACGTACTAGAACCATCTGTAACCTGTCCATATACCTTTAAACTAGAGATAAATAAAGTTGCCTCTGCATTCTTATTCTTCGCCAGTTTTAATACATTGCTGGTCCCTGACAAATTGGCATCTATGGTACCAACTGGGTCATTCTCAAAGAAATACGCACTAGCCTGGCTGGCTGCATGAATCACATAATCCACCGAAATAGGAACGTCTACGGTATCGCAGATATCCTGCACCATTAGCGTCAAATCTTTACGTTTTGACAGTTCTCCAAACTTCATTGCAGCTTTTTCTGCATTACGGACAACCCCGATTACTTTAATATTATCCTCATACAAATCATTACGAAGCATCATCGCTGCTACTAGATAGTAACTGATAAACCCATTGGCCCCGGTAATAAATAAGGTCTTATTCTTTAGTTTTTCCCAAGGCAAATCAGCTTTAGTAATCTGTTCCAGGTCTCTATAGATG
>JAEYRR010000290.1 GCA_023435505.1 Bacillota bacterium
GAACCGGATTCCCCAACAATAGCGATAGTTTCACCCTTATATAAATCAAAATTAACACCGCGCACTGCATTCACAGCCCCATTGTCCGTTTTAAAGGATATCTTAAGGTCTTTTACACTTAAAATCAATTCTTTCTCTTCCATACTATCTCTCCTTCATCGTTGGATCTAATGCATCGCGTAAGCCGTCACCACAAAGGTTAAAGCTTAACATTAGTATGGCAAGTATCATTGCAGGAATGATCATCATAAAAGGATAAACAAGGATACTGTTAAACCCATCATTGATCAAAGTTCCTAAGGATGCCTGAGGCACTGGAAGACCAAGTCCTACGAAAGCAAGATATGCTTCATAAAAGATTGCATTTGGGATTGTCATCATGGACATAATGATTAACTGCCCGTAGATATTTGGTAAGATCTCCTTAAAAATCAGGCGGGAATTAGATGCACCTAAGGTCCTGGAAGCTAGAACATATTCATCCTCCTTAACCTTTAACACCTGGGCCCTCGTGATTCTACTCATGGCAATCCATTCTGTAAACATCAAAGCAAGAATAACGGTAAATAAAGAAGACTTCATTACAGTTAATAGTAACGTCAGAATAACAAGAGTTGGGATGGAATTCATGATTTCTTGGAAACGTTGTAAGATATTATCTATAATACCACCAAAGAATCCAGAAACCAGTCCATATACCATTCCAATCAAAACGTCTATTAATACCGCTACAACTGCTATAAATAGGGAAATACGAGCTCCCTGCCAGCATCTTACAAAGAGATCACGTCCGTATTGATCGGTACCAAACCAATGTTCGGCATTTGGTTTTATATTGGCACTAGCGGTATCAATGGCATCAAACTTATAGGAGGAGAAGATTGGAACAAGGATTGCCAAAAGTGTTATCACTGCAATACAGATTAATCCAATGACTGCTCCTTTGTTCTTTGCGAAACGTTTGATAATATCCTTCCACCCTGGGCGAGTAGCTTCCACGACATCAATGGATATATCAACTTTATCTCCTACCAACTCAAAATCATCAGGGAGAAATTCATACTGTATCATACTATTCCTCCTTTCCAAGTCGAATTCTTGGATCAATAATTCCATAAGAAATATCAATCACAAGCATCATAATTATGTACATCGCACTATATAAGAAGGAGCAAGCCAAAATAATGTTGTAGTCATTGGCACGAATACTGTTGATTAACAGTTTACCAAGACCAGGTACTCCACAGATTTGTTCAACAACCATAGTTCCCGTCATCAGATTGACCAAGATAGGACCAATAACAGTAACAACAGGAATCAAGGAATTACGTAAACAATGGCTTCGAATTACCTTATTACGGCTTAATCCTTTCGCTTTCACTAGTTCAATATAATCACTATTCAATACAGATATCATTTCCGTTCGTGTAAATCTGGCCACATTCGCAATAACCGACATTGATAGAGCAATTATCGGTATAATGCTTGTGAGTAATTTATGATCGTCATTATAGGCCGTAGGTAATATATGTAAATTAACCCCAAATAAAATAAGTATAAGCAAAGCAAATACAAAGGATGGAATTGCAACACCAAGAACTGATATCACAGTTGCAAATGTATCCCAGAATTTATTCTGATTTAAAGCAGCAACAATTCCCAAAATCATCCCAATAATAGTTCCAAAAATTACAGCAGCAATGCCAAGAACAAAAGAGATAGCTGCTGCATCACCAACTAGCGTGGAAACAGGTAGTTCTTTAAAAAGAGCATATGAAATTCCGAAGTCACCCGTTAACATATTTTTTAAATAGGTAAAATACTGAACTGGTAATGGTTTATCTAACCCATACTTAGCCATAATGATAGCTTTCTGACCTTCTGTCAGCTTCTCATCATTAAAAGGCGTTCCTGGGAGCATTTTAACCATAATAAATAGTACAGTCAGTATAACAAATAATGTCACAATAGATATCAGAATTCTTTTGCCTATATACCGAAACATTGACTTATCCATAGTTTTTCTCCTCTCCATAGCGACATTCGCCAACGTTCTTTTTATGTCACATTATAGGAACAGAGATAAATACCTGTGGCAGTATAATTCTGCCACAGGTATCTAATTCATTCCTTGTATTTTAGAGTTTATTCTCCAAGTTCTACATAATTAAAAGTATAAGGTACACCAACTGGGCGATGAACCAAATTCTTAACATTTGAACGAATTAACACAGCAGAACCTTTTTCAAAAATAGGAATAACAGCATAATCATCCATAGCGATCTTTTCTGCTTCTACCATCTTACCAAAACGCTCTGTAGCATCTGCAGTAGTCTTTACTTCCTCCATCTTTGCCATATATGGAGCACTCTTATAGTCACCATAGTTGTTTGAATTACCATCAAGGAGAAGATTTAAATACGTTGTTGCATCGCCATAATCTGGTCCCCAACGAGTAAGAGCAACTTCAAACTCACGGTTTTTCTGTTTCGTGTAAATTCTATCTTTCTTGGTTGTAGCAACCATCTCGATATTGATACCTTTTAATTTTGTAAACGCATTCTGCAAATAAGTAGCAAGTTGATCCATTGGGGATTCATCTGTACCATATAATAACTTAATATCAACAGAATCTTTTCCTAATTCTTTTAAACCAGCATCTAATGCTTCCTGTGCTTTTGTTAAATCATAGGAAGTAAAATCACCAGCTTTGTCTCTGAAATCAGTACCATCATTAATACAAAGACCGGTTGGTACAAAACCATTTGCTTCTTTGGAACCATCCTTTAATACATTATCAGCAAAATCTTTACGATCAACTGCTAAGGAAAGTGCCTTTCTGATGTTAGCATTAGCTAGGGCCTCTGTGTTAAGGTTCAATTGAAGATAGAATAAATATCCTTCAGAATATGCTTGATATTCAGGTTTATCTTTATATTTGTCTACAAGTGATGAGTTAATAATAGCAAAATCATTATAGCCTGAATCGAAGTTTACTGCTGCAGTCTTTGGATCCTGAACAAGTGTCATAACCAATTTATCAATCTTAACTGCATCTTTGTTCCAATAATCAGGATTCTTTTCAAATACAGCCTTAGAACTTAATTTCCATTCCTTCAGTATAAAAGCACCATTAGATAATAC
>JAEYRR010000055.1 GCA_023435505.1 Bacillota bacterium
GGGATAAATCAGCTAACCGCCGGAGTGAAAAAGCTTAACAATGCCGCAAGCTCCCTCACAACTCTTAAGGATGGTGCCGTTTCTCTTGCAACAGGTTCTACAGCCCTACAGCAAGGTGTCAGCTCTTACACCACAGGAGTTAATTCCTTACTGGCCAATGTAGAATCCACTACACAAGCACTGGCCGCTTATGCAGCACAGACAAAGGATCCTACCATCGGAAAGATTGTAGCAGGCCTCACTAGCAAAGAGAATGTAGCTAATCTGACTGCTCTCAAATCCGGCTCTGTGAGTCTAAATCAGGCAGCCACCCAGGTAGCAACCGGTGCCAATACACTTATGGCCGGGGCCAATCAGTTACCCGCCTTACAAAACAGCATATCTTCTCTAAAGAATGGTCTTATTACAGCAAACAAAGGAAGTAAGGCATTAGCAGCTGGTAGCGCCGTTCTTTACAAGGGCTTAGACAAACTGGCTACTGCCGGAACTTTACTCTCTGGCGCATCATTAAAACTAAGTAAAGGAGCTACCTCCCTACACTCTGGCCTGACGAAGTTATCCAGTGGAATCTCCTCCGTCAATCATGGAGCCTCTGACCTTGCAACCGGTGCCAAGAAGGCTAGTACGGGGGCCGCTTCCTTAAAGGATGGAATGGCTTCAGTTCTTACTGGAGCAACCGCTTTAAGTGACGGCTCCAAGAAATTAGTATCAGGATTTACTACTGCTAATACCTCTGTAGAAGATTCTATTGCTAAAGCAAACGAAGAGCTTCCTACCTTAACCGGGCTAGATGAATATGCTGCCATTCCGGTTACGATATCATCCGAGCCTTATGCAGCCGTACCTAACTATGGAACTGCATTTGCGCCTTACTTCTTATCCTTATCTTTATGGGTGGGAGGGCTTATGATCTTCTTTGGAATCTATTTTGATCCAGACAGAAGATTCCGATTACTATCCCGTCAGTCCCAGAGACCATTACTGCGGACACTTTTATATCTGCTGATTGGATTAGCACAGGGTGTCCTGTTATGCCTGATCTTAATCCTTGGATTAGGTCTTCATGTTAATAATGTACCATTGTTCCTACTTGGCTCCTGTCTGGTATCTCTGGTATTTGTAACTATGATCCAGCTTTTCCTGATCTTCTTTAAGAATGTCGGTAAGTTCCTGGTGATTGCCTTGTTAATCCTGCAGTTAACTTCCTGCGGCGGTACCTTCCCAATGGAAACAGTACCAAAGATATTTGACCACCTGTTCCCATTTATGCCAATGACCTATTCCGTAGGCTTATTTAAAGAGGCAATCAGCGGAGTCGGGGACAACTCTCTTATCTTTAAAAATGTAGGAGTGTTACTAGGAATTCTGGTTGTTACCCTAGGTGTTACTATGATTCTTACAATTCTGAAAAAACGGAAGCAAGGACCTGACGTATTGGAGGAAAATGAGTTAAGGCCAAGAGTATTTTAAACGTCTACCTAAAAAGAAGGACTCTAATTCACAAATTGAATTAGAGTCTTTGCTTTTTAACTTATATTAATGATGGATTGTTTGGTAAGTCTATGCTTCTTCTTATCCTGCACATTGATATCCTCACCAAGCTGCACCTCTATTATATGTAGTTCTGTATCAGCAATAATCGTGTGCCGGCAACCTGCAGGCATATCAATTATATCACCAGCTTTTACTTGCTGTTCTTTACCATCCACTATGGCTCTACCTTTACCGGAAATAACCGTCCACACCTCATCACGATGTTCATGGCTGTGGTAATTCATTCTATTTCCTGGTTTTAATGTCACCTTAATGGTCATATTGCCTTCTTCAATATCAAGCACTCGAAAGCTTCCCCAGGATTTATCTGCAAACATCACCTGTTGGTCTATCGCATCCACAAAAGGTTTTATGTAACTAGATTGTTCCTTATCAGAAACCAAGATTCCTTCTGGACTGGCAGATACCACCACATTTTTTAAGCCCATGCATAGTACCGGTACATTTAGCTCATTGACTACATGAGTATTCACACACTCCTCATCAAAGATTGCCTTTCCAACCGCATATTCATCCATTGCTTCTGTTAGGGTATTCCATGTTCCTAGGTCCTTCCACTGACCTGAAAACCGCATCACTTTGATATTATCCTCATGTTCCACTACTGCGTAGTCAAAACTTATTTTATTGAGGCTACTATACTTATTAAACAAATCCTGATAGTTTACAAAATCGATTAACTCATGGGCTCTATTCAGTATGTGTCCAAGGCGGAATGCAAATACTCCACCATTCCAGAGGGCACCTTTAGAAATATACTCACTAGCTACCTCTGCACTTGGTTTTTCTTTGAACATGGATACCTTGCTTACTTCCTCTTTCCCTTCTGGGATAATATAACCATATTTCTCACTTGGGTATGTTGGCTCCACTCCCATAAGTACTAGGTTCGCATCCTCTGTCTCAGCAAGTTCACCCAGCTTTTTGAGGGCCTCAAAATACTCCTCATCTACAAAAGGGTCAACTGGGCATACCACCACAGCTTCATTCTCTTTAACACCTTTTACATCATGGAGATAAGCTGCTGCCAGGGCTATGGCTGGAAATGTATCTCTCCTGCATGGCTCTACAGAGATGCCTACACCTTCACCTAATTGATTATGTATGGATGATACCTGAGACTTTGAGGTTGCAATGGTAACTGTTGCATCCTTATCCACCTTTTTCACCTGACGATACATTCTCTGTACCATAGACTCATAGTCATCTTCTGTTTTAAAGATCTTAATAAACTGCTTAGATCGTATATCATTAGACAGTGGCCAGAGACGTTTACCTGAGCCACCTGATAACAACACCAGATTCATAGTCCTCCTCCTATCTCTCGGCACGCATTGGATTACTGATAAAATCTTCGTAGGAAAGACGAATTCCCTCTTCCAGCTCTGTCGTATACTTCCAGCCAAGCTTCTCTGCCTTGCTTACATCAAGGAGCTTTCTTGGTGTTCCATTTGGTTTACTGACATCCCACAGAATCTTACCTTCGTACCCAACAACTTTTGCAACTACTTCTGTTAATTCTTTTATACTCAGTTCTTTACCCGTCCCCGCATTGACTGTCTCATCTCCACTGTAGTTATTCATTAAGAACACACAGAGATTGGCAAGGTCGTCCACATACAGAAACTCACGTAATGGACTTCCATCTCCCCAACAGGTAACGCTAGGAAGATTCTGTTCCTTGGCTTCATGGAAACGTCGAATCAGCGCAGGCATTACATGACTGTGGGTTGGGTGATAGTTATCATTTGGCCCGTACAGATTGGTTGGCATAACAGAAATATAATCCGTACCATATTGTTTATTGAGAAACTCACAATATTTAAGCCCAGAGATCTTAGCAAGCGCATAAGCCTCATTGGTCTTTTCTAATTCTGAGGTTAATAAACAGCTTTCCTTCATAGGCTGGGGAGCCATACGAGGATAAATACAAGAGGAACCCAAAAACTCAAGCTTTTTACATCCATTCTGCCAAGCAGAGTGGATGACATTCATCTCTAAAATCATATTATCATACATGAAATCTGCTAGAGCTGACTGATTGGCAATTATTCCTCCTACCTTAGCAGCTGCAAGAAATACGTATTCTGGTTTTTCTTCCCTAAAAAACTTCTCCACCTCAGCTTGGCGGCAAAGATCCAACTCACTATGGGTACGGGTAAGAATATTACGATATCCTTGTCTCTCTAATTCACGTACAATCGCAGAGCCTACCATTCCCCTATGTCCTGCTACATAAATCTTAGCGTTCTTCTCCATCATTGTATAATTCCTTCTTTGCTATATAGCATCAAATTTGCTTCTCTTTTTGCAAGTGCACGGTCATGCTCTGCCATAATACGAATCAATTCTTCATAGCTTGTCTTCTGCGGATTCCATCCAAGAACAGTCTTCGCCTTAGTTGGATCTCCCCAAAGATTGTCCACATCTGTTGGACGATACCACTGTGGGTTTACACATACTAACATTTTACCTGTATCTGCATCATATCCTTTTTCCTCAACACCGGTACCTTCCCAGCGAAGAGTAATACCATTGGCTGCAAACGCTTTCTCTGTAAAATCCCGTACTGTGTGCTGCTCACCAGTAGCAATTACAAAATCCTCTGGTGTGTCATGTTGAAGCATCATCCACATACATTCCACATAATCCTTTGCATATCCCCAATCCCTTAGAGAATCCATGTTGCCAAGCTCTAAGTGGTCCTGAGTTCCTTCCGCTATTCTACCTGCAGCCAATGTAATCTTACGGGTAACAAAATTCTCACCTCTACGCTCCGATTCATGGTTAAATAAGATTCCATTTACCGCAAATATTCCATAGGCTTCGCGGTATTCCTTTACCATCCAAAAACCATATTGCTTTGCTACGGCATATGGACTATATGGGTGAAATGGTGTTGTCTCCTTTTGTGGTACTTCTTCCACTTTTCCATATAATTCAGAAGTGGAAGCCTGGTAAAACTTCGTCTTCTTTGTTAGTCCCAAAATGCGGATTGCCTCTAAGAGACGAAGAACCCCGAGAGCATCTATATCTCCGGAGTATTCCGGAACATCAAATGATACCTGTACGTGAGACTGCGCCGCAAGGTTATAGATCTCATCCGGTTGCACTAGCCCAACGATACGTACTAAAGAAATAGAATCTGATAGATCTCCATCATGAAGTGTAATAGCATTTTTAGCAATTAAGTGATCGATTCTTGCTGTATTGGAAATAGATGCTCTCCTTACAATGCCATGAACTTCATAGCCTTTTTCGATTAATAACTCTGCTAAATAAGAGCCATCTTGTCCTGTAATACCTGTAATCAGTGCCTTTTTCATTCTATAATCCCAACTTTCTAATTTTTATGTTTATTTGATTACTATATTATATAAATTTTTGTCGAAATATAAGTGAATATATTGAGGTAAAATAGCACAATATTGACTTTCTGTGATATACTTTTCTTAGGATGATAAATAAGAACAAGGAAGTGATAACAATGAACGATACTATGTTCAATGGTAACCTGGTTACATCAAATAGAATCTTGTACACGCCATCGTCGTTTGCTAAAACAAGCCTACTACATCTACAGGAAATTGGTACCTTGCAGGCAAAAAAACAGCACACCAGTAAGCGGTCTAATCTTGATTCTTATCTTTTCTTTATAGTCGAGCAGGGAAGTGGAATCCTGGAATATGGAAAAGAGCAGTATGTGCTAAATCCGGGTGACTGTGTCTTTATTGACTGTAGAAGCCCTTACTCCCACTATACTTCTAAAACAAACATATGGTCATTATGCTGGACACATTTCTATGGTTCAAATATGAGCAATATATACAACAAGTACATAGAAAGAGGCGGTAGACCATCCTTTCATCCAGAAGATATTGGAACCTTTAGCACTCTACTCCATGACTTATATTCTATAGCGGGCTCTACTGACTACATACGGGATATGCTAATTCATGAAAAGCTCTCCTCCCTTCTCACTCTTATTATGAAAGAGAGCTGGCATCCAGAAACAGCCAAACAAAGCTCTCCTAAAAAAAAGGATTTAGAGAATATAAAGGATTATTTGGATACCAATTTTAAAATGCATATCAGCCTTACTGCCCTTGCTGATATGTTCTTTATTAATAAATACTATCTAACCAGAATCTTTAAGCAACAATATGGATGCTCCATTCATAACTATCTACTGGAGAAACGAATTACACATGCTAAGCAGCTTCTACGTTTCACGGATGATAGTATTGAGACGATATGTAGGGATTGTGGGATAGACGATGTTAATTACTTTACCAGGGTATTTAAAAAGGTAGAAGGAATGACACCTGGAGTATATCGAAGAAGATGGTAATTGCAAAAAAGTAAAGACCTGTATCTGCTGACTACGCTGATACAGGTCTTCTTATATCTTCTTTCTATTGTTCTGGAATAGTTGCCAGAGGATACAACATGCTATCGCAATACATCCACTGACTACATTAAGAAGAGCCTCCTCAATGTGACAATGACGTCCTGGAATAAACGCTTTATGCCATTCATCAAAGAATGCAACAATGGCAGTAAGGGTGCTGGCTCCTAAGGCAACAAGACCAAGTCTGGAAGTAAATACAATCAAGAACGAATAAAAGGATAAAAAACCGAATCCAGAAAACAGTATGATATGTGCTATCTTACGTAGCAACATATGCATATCATTTATCTGCAGTGGAGTAGGCTCTTTATAGAGGTTATCTGCTATCCAATCTGCTATGCCACTACTGATGGCAACTGTCTGTTCTCCGTTCTGTGTAGAAAGGAGAACAATTAAGCTCATCCAAACAAGAAGTAGGAAAAAGGAAATATATCTTGATTTCATGATACTCAAACCTTTCCGGATATTATGTATACCATACATAAAGATTTCATTTATTTACGTAATTTACTGATTATTTTTTTTATTCCCTTTATAAAGCCATAATGTTTTATATATAAAAATATTTTCTCAAATTTTTTACGTGCCTGCTCTTTTGGATTGTTCCATCCTTGAAGTTTTCTAACCCTGTCAAAATAGGAAAACTCTTCTATTACATAGTGAGGATGTTTTATCTCTCCCTCTAACTCATATCGCTTCATTTCAAATACTTTTCTATCTTTTTTAGGCATAGTTTCAAAATCTGAAACAAAGTGAGTAGAATCCCCCGCATACCCTATATTATTAATCATATTCTTAGTAGGAGTAATAC
>JAEYRR010000156.1 GCA_023435505.1 Bacillota bacterium
TTGGAAATGAAAAATATACACAAAAGCTTTCCCGGAGTACTTGCGTTGCAGGGCGTTGATTTCACACTTTGTGAGGGTGAAATACATGCACTAATGGGCGAGAACGGAGCAGGAAAATCAACATTAATTAAGGTCTTGACTGGAGTATATGAGAAAAACGAAGGTCATATTTATCTAAAGGGGTTGGAGAAAGAAGCAGTCATACATTCTCCGCAGGACGCACAGAATCTTGGTATTAGTACGGTGTATCAGGAAATAACCTTATGTCCAAACCTTTCAGTTGCTGAAAATATGTATATTGGCCGTACAAAAGGAATAGGGCAGAGCTGGAAAAAAATGAATGCTGATGCCGACCGCATATTAAAATCTCTTGATATACCTGTAAAATCGAACCAACAGCTTTCTAGCTGTTCATTGGCAATTCAACAAATGGTGGCAATTGCGCGTGCAATAGATATGGATTGTAAAGTACTTATTCTGGATGAACCAACTTCCTCTCTTGATGAACAGGAGGTTGCAAAACTTTTCAATTTGATGCGAGATCTGAAGAAACGAGGCGTTGGTATTATTTTTGTTACTCATTTTCTCGATCAGGTATATGAAGTAAGTGATAAAATTACCGTTTTGCGTGATGGCAAACTGGTAGGTGAATATGAAATCAAGGATCTAACAAGAGTTCAGCTGGTATCTAAGATGCTTGGCAAGGAATTGGATGATTTATCAGATATTAAGGAAGAAAGTCATGTGTATGATAAAGAGGATCGCTCGACGGTTGTATTTGAAGCTAAAGAACTTCAAAGTAATGCGGGAATCAAACCATTTGACTTTTTTATCAAAAAGGGAGAAGTTAACGGATTTACAGGTTTGTTAGGCTCAGGCCGAAGTGAATGCGTCCGTGCTATATTTGGAGCCGATCGTGTTATTCATGGTACTATTATGAAACATGGTAAAAAGATTAGGATAACAAAGCCTATACAAGCTATGAAGAATGGCATTGCTTATCTTCCTGAGGATCGTAAAGCGGATGGTATAATCGGTGATCTCTCTGTTCGTCAGAATATTATATTGGCATTACAGGTTCATAAAGGCTTCTTTAAACCATTAAGTAGAGCTGAGGCAAATAAATTTGCAGATGATTACATTAAATTATTGGATATCAAGACTGCTTCCGCGGATACACTTGTGAAATCTCTTTCAGGTGGAAATCAGCAGAAAGTAATTCTTGCTAGATGGCTTCTTACGAATCCAGAGTATTTAATCTTGGATGAACCTACAAGAGGTATTGATGTCGGAACGAAGATTGAGATTCAAAAGCTTGTACTTAAACTTGCATCAGAAGGAATGAGTATTACCTTTATTTCCTCGGAAACAGATGAAATGCTTCGTACCTGTTCCAGACTAATTGTCATGAGAGATCGGCAGGTTGTTGGAGAGCTTACAGAGGAAGATCTGACCCAGAATAAGATTATGAGTACAATTGCGGGAGGTGACAGTGAGCATGCTAAATAATTTGAAGAGATTTACTCACCATCAGGTATTTATCCCTATTGTTTCTTTGGTGTTGCTGGCTATATTTAACCTGATTGTTGATCCTTCTTTCTTTTTAATTGAAATAGGGAAAAATAGTGCAGGTAATCCGGTTTTATCAGGAAGTTTGGTTGGAGTGTTGGACTTTGGTTCAGAACTAGCAATTTTGGCGATCGGTATGACTTTAGTAACTGCAGCTTGCGGTGGTCAGGATATCAGTGTAGGCGCCACAATGGCAATCAGTGGAAGCGTAATACTTCGTGTCCTTTGTGGAACTGAGTCTCAGCCTTCCGCTTTACATGCACCAATTATTGTGGCCATTTTAATTGCCTTTGTTGTAGCCATGTTATTTGGTACCTTTAATGGAGTCCTGGTAGCCTGCTTTAAGATTCAGCCGATGGTAGCAACCTTGATTCTCTTTACTGCAGGTCGTTCTATTGCAGCTTGGATCAATAATAATCAGTTACCTGTAATCAGTACCAATTGTTCAGAAACATTTTTGTATTTTGGAAACTCGATACCGGGAATTGCAGTTGCTACTCCAATTTTTATTGTAGTTGCCTGTCTGATTATAACCGCCCTTGTATTAAAGTTTACAAACCTTGGTTTATATACACAATCAGTCGGAATCAACGAGAAATCCTCAAGATTAAATGGTATTAACCCTACCTTTATTAAGATATTAGCATTTGTTATTCTTGGATTATGTGTTGCGATAGCTAGCTTAGTTAAAGTAAGCCGTTTAGGCTCCATGAACTATTCAACTTTTGCAAAGGATATTGAAATGGACGCTATCTTAGCCGTTGCTCTAGGTGGCAATGCACTAGGTGGTGGTAAATTCAGTATAACCGGTTCCGTCTTAGGCGCTTATGTAATTCAGTTTTTATCTACTACATTATACAGGATGAAGGTAAGTTCAGAAGCACTTGCAGCATATAAAGCAGTAGTAGTTATTATCTTGGTTGTGTTAAGTGCACCTACAGTAAGTGAATGGTTCTCGAAAACTTGGAAAAAAGGTAAGACACGTAGGAAGGGGGCTGCTTAATATGAAGGTATCTCAAAAATTTAAAAGAATGTCAGATACGAGCCTTCTTCTGACGATTACCATAGTAGTCTTCTTTATTATGTATATTGGCGCTATTGTTTTTCAAGGTAAGGGCTTCTTAAAACCACAGACCTTCATGAACATCCTAAATGGTAATGCGGCGCTAATCATTGTATCCTGTGGCATGAGCCTTGTTATGATCACGGGAGGAATTGATATTTCTGTTGGTGGTGTAACCGCACTGGTTACTATGTGCTGCGCTGTTTACTTAGATTTTGGTGGTGGGAATGTATTCGTATCACTTATCATTGCGCTTGGTATCGGTCTTGCATTTGGTTTGGTACAAGGATATTTAATAGCATATCTAGATATACAGCCGTTCATCGTTACGTTGGCGGGTATGTTTTTTGCACGAGGCATGACCACAATTGTACATACAGATCCATTTAATGTTGCGAATAAGTCTTTTGTTGCATTAAAGGATACCCGTATCACAGTTCCGGGGCTTGGCTCTGTAAACAAGAAAGGTATTTATGTGGATGCCTACATTGAGATTGGCGTTGTTGTAGCAATATTGATTGTAGTAATTATCTTCTGTCTACTTCGTTGGACAAAACGAGGACGTCATTTTTACGCAGTTGGTGGTAACCATCAGAGTGCGTTAATGCTTGGTATTAATGTAAAGAAAACTAAATTCTTATCATATGTAATATGTGGGCTTTTAGCTGGTATAGCTGGATATGTATATTTCCTTCATGTAGGTTCAGGTGCAGCTACCAATGCATCGGGAATGGAAATGAATGCAATCGCCTCGTCTATTATAGGTGGAACACTTTTAACAGGTGGTGTTGGTAATCCAGTCGGTACCTTATTTGGTGTGCTATCCTTAAGTACAATTCAGAACATAGTTTCTTCAGCCGGACTTGATGAAGCATGGTGGACCGGTATTACCATTGCAGCTATGTTATGTCTTTTCTTAGTGATACAGAGTATTGTAATGGTATTCAAAAAAAGAACTCTCTCAAGTTAAAAATGGGGCAACCCAGACTTTCATATCGTCCCCCTCTATAAATCCCTATGACGTTTGCCATAGGGATTATTTATTGTTCACAAAAGTTTCACAATTTAATAGCACTCAATACTTGACAGAGAAAATATAATGTTATATAACATATATAACAGATGTAACTACAAATCAATTTTAAAGTGTTATAAGGAGGAATGATTTATGATGAGTTTAGTACCTTCATTTTTTGGAGAAATGGATCAGATGTTTGATGATATGTTCAATTTCAATGGCTTCGGCAACAGAATGATGAATACAGACGTAAAAGAATCAGAAAATCATTACCAGATTGAAATTGAACTACCTGGCTTTAACAGAGAGGATATTCGTGCAGATCTTAAGGATGGTTATTTAACCATATCTGCTGAACGTAACGAAGAGAATGAGAAGAAGGACCGTAAGGGTAATTATATCCGTCGTGAGAGACGCTATGGTAACTGCTCTAGGAGCTTCTTTGTAGGGAAAGAAATTACTGAGGAAGACATTAAGGCCAACTTTAAAAATGGCATCTTAACCTTAATGGTTCCTAAGAAGGAACCAAACAAAGAAGTTGAACAAAAGAAATATATAGCGATCGAAGGATAATATAAATAAACTGAGGGAGGCAGGGTTGCAAGTGATTGTACCCTGCCATTTACTATACTAATAATATGTTACAGTTTATTAAATCTTTCGAGATATCTTGCTATTTTTGATTAATATAGTAAAATTGGATTAGGAGAGAACAGTAGCAAGAAATAACAGCAATAAGATATTGTGATTACGGAGGAGAAGGGAATAATGAAAAAGTGGATTAGTATTTTAGTAATGACAAGCTTGTTCTGTTCGTTAGTAGCATGTTCATCGAATAAAGAAACATCAACTGAAATAACAGTACGGACAGCCCTACCAACCGCCAAACCATCTGATTTACCTAAGGAGAATTCTATTTCTAATAAAGATGATCTCTATACCAATACTTGGTATGGAGTAGGTATTTATAATCGTTGTACAATGGCAACAAAAAGAGATGGTAATAGCTTGACAGTACAGGTTACGTGGGGAAATTCTGCTTCGTCCACGTATCAATATGATTTCTCTGGTATTTTGAAAGACGATGTATTAAACTATGCAAATTTGGTAGAAAAAGAAGTTATCAGTGATGAAAAGAATAAGATTTCAGAGGAAATAATTAATCAGGATTTGTCTGGGCAAATTTTCTTTCATAATAACATGGCTTTTTGGAATAATACTGGACAGAGTGTGATTTTAGCTACTGACGATGAATACATACAAGATGCCACAATCATAGGCTATACAGGAGCCTATGGAAGTTTAGGCTTATACCAACATGTAACCATGGATTTTAATCAGAAGGAATCGCAGGTTTCGGGTACTATATACTGGAGTGATTCAGCATCCGAACAGTACCAATATTCGTTTGGTGGGACTATCGATGGGGATCAAGCAATCCTAAACAATATAAAGACTACGCTGGTTACGAATAAAGAGGATGGAAGCAAGGAAGAGAAAGTTTTATCAGAGAATGGTTCAGGTACTATTTATTTCTCAAAGAATTTTATTACAGTTATGAGTGATCAGGAAGATTTTGTGATACCATTTATAAAATAAAGATAATTTATAAATTACAGGAAAGGACAAGATCCGATATCTAAACGGATCCTGTCCTTTTTGATAAGATACATATGATAACTTTGTTCTACATTTCTAGCGCCATTTTCTTTATACGGCCTATAGAAACACTTACAGCAGGTATGGTTAGTACAATTAGCGTTAATACAGCTTCCGCCCCCAAGTATGCACCATTATATAGCAGGGAGTAGATTGGAGCTGCCATATTCCAATCGGCAGCATAAGCACCGAAGAATATCATGCCTGATAGAAAAGAAAAGAAATATCTGCCAAGAACACCAAGAATATAGCCTTTAATTAAGCCGTGTTTGCTATTGCAAAAGATTCCGGAAAGTCCAAGGGCACCAAAGGCAAAGATATAATCGACCATAATTTGAGGAATGGTGATAATGTAAGGGTCCACAATTAGTTGAAGTACGCCATAGGAAATGGAAGCAGTAAGGCCAGCGCCAAGTCCATATAGATATCCAACTAGACAGATAAAAAACATACTGAACAAGGTAATAGAACCACCCATAGGCAGATGAAACAATTTCAGCATAGAAGTTACCATGGCAATGGCAATCGCCATGGCTGAAAAGACAAGTTGTTTAGTGTCAACTCTCTTTGTGTTTCTTTGACGGAATAGGAAAAAGCCAATAGAGAAGATTAGTAGCATAAGAGCAACCAAGGCCACATAACCTAAGGCTGTTAACTCATAATAGTTTCCCCATTCTTGGTCAACAATGTACTTTGCAAAAATAGACATAAAAAAACCTCCTTTGATTGTACGCGAGGAGGGAGCAATAATCATTACTATGTAGTTGATCTATGTAATGAATAAGCTTCCTTACGCCGGTATTATCCGGTTCAAGTATTGAGGGTTAGGTAATCCACATTACCAGTCTCAGCCAAAGGCTCCCCTAGCGTGATAAGTATTGTATTAATGAAATTAATATAACTGATGTAATAGTTGATGTCAAGAAAAAACCTATTTCAGTAAAATAGGTTTTTTCCTGCAAGAGTCCTTAATATAAACCACGTAAACTACCAGACAATCTAGAAATAAAAGCAAGAGCAATTATTATTAAAAAGATATCTATTACAAGCATAATAATACCGAGTACTAATCCAGCTACACCGGAACCTGGACGGCTGCCAGCAAAAGGACCGGTTTTGTTTTTACTACATCCTCCCAAGATCGTAGCGAGTAGTGCAGACAGTAAACTAATCCAAAACCACACCGCTAACCCGGTAAACATCAAGATAGTAGATGAACCAGAAATGATTCCAAGAATCAAAGAGGCTACGGCTAAACCGTTAGTATTACTTTGATTAGCCCCGTAACCGTTTTGTGGTGCTTGGTTGTAACCATTTTGATAATTGTAGCCATTTGGATAGTTATTATAGCCAGTTTGATAGTTATAGCCAGCTTGATTGTTGTATCCAGCTTGATTGTTGTATCCAGCTTGAAAGTTTGTACCAGCTTGATTGTTGTATCCAGCTTGATTGTTGTATCCGCCTTGATAATTTGTTCCTGTTTGATAGTCCGTACCAGTCTGATTGCCATTGTTATAATAAGATGTACCACTAGAATTATTAGATGTCACATTTTCCTTTGTAAATTCATTTTGAGTATCCATGTATGTACCTCCCTTAACCTATATAGAAAAGTATATCATATCGTAAGATAATAGAAAAGAAGAATTTACCATGTGTATATGCTAGCTTTAACATACAAACAGCCTATCCCTTAATATAAGGTGATAGGCTGTTTATCTTTATTAATTTAATGAAACATCATCTACATAAAGAGTTCGTACAGTATCTTCATCGCTAGAGGATACCTTTACTTCAGGAGCTACATCTGTTGTGGCAATTTTAGCGTCCCTGATGGCAAAGAATTTGGAAGCAACTTGTGGGAAGAGAGCATAGCTTAAGACATCTTCCTCTGATTTTGCTATGTCTTTACATTCTTCACGGTATTTTTCTAGTTCAGGTTCTAATAAATCAGCTGGACGGCAAGTGATAACAGGATCATCACCAATGGCTAGTTTACGAACTTCTTCATTTACTTCAGCAGGGAGAAGACCATATTCACCACGAAGCATTCCTTTGGACTCTTTGGAGAAGGTCTTATAGCGGCTACCGGAGAGAATATTTAACACAGCCTGAGATCCAACTATTTGGCTTGTAGGGGTAACAAGAGGAGGGTAGCCAAAGTCCTTACGAACTCTAGGAACTTCCTCTAATACGTCATAATATTTATCTACGGCTCCAGCTTGCTTTAATTGGCTGATTAAGTTAGAAAGCATACCACCAGGTACCTGATAAAGTAAAGTGTTAGTATCTACGGAAAGGACCTTAGGGTCCAGTATCTTTTCTTCCTTTAAATGATCTGCAACTTTTCTGAAATGTACAGCAGCTTCATTTAATTTCAAAAGATCAAGACCGGAATCATATTGAGTTCCCTTTAAGGTAGCAACCAAAGATTCTGTACAAGGCTGACTGGTACCATTGGCAAGTGGGGATAGAGCACAATCTACAATATCAACACCAGCTGTAATTGCCATAAGATAAGTCATATCTCCAGTACCTGTTGTATTATGGGTATGGAGGTGAATTGGTACCTTAACGGTTTCTTTCAATTTGCTAACTAATTCAAAAGCATCAAATGGAAGTAATAGATTTGCCATATCTTTGATACAAATTACGTCTGCACCCAAATCCTCTAAGGTTTTGGCAAGCTTTACAAAATAATCGATATTATGT
>JAEYRR010000187.1 GCA_023435505.1 Bacillota bacterium
CTAATATAGTGACTTCCTTGCCATCGATTACTTCCTTGCAACTGTTATTAAGAACATAAATCCACGAGAAATGTCCATTGTACTCATAAGGCTCTTTCGTCCCACTCTTAAAAAATCTTCCAGAGGTATCTAGTACACTATCTAGCAAGGTGTAGTGAACATTCTTGGCACCGGCTTTTTTGAGTCGGTCATAGATAGCATTGGCATGCTCATAGATAGGAATTTCCTTACCATCCTTATCCGTTTTTACAGAAACTATTTTATTCTCATAATCGTACTCTGTTTCGTAAATTGGAACTGTAGTATCTTTTTTACAATGAGTAAGCCAAATAGGAACATCCACTATGCCTTTCAATTTTTCTTCTGTCATCCATTCATTGTTAAATGGCCCACAGGCAGGGATAGCAGCTGCAAAATAATCAGGATAAAGTGTAATCAGATTGATTGTCATATATCCACCATTGGAGTACCCTCCAATATAAATTCTATTGGTATCAATCTCAGGATGTTGTGCCACATAATCCTTAATTAATCCCATCAATGCCTCTGTATAATACGATTCGCCCATACTTCCACTAAAAGAATTATTGTATTGCATCATTCCACTATAATCCATCCAAAAAGTTGGGGCCTGTGGAATCAGTAGATACGCGCCTGTATCCCCAAAATACGACTGTATCTTCTCCGATGCCAAATTTACCACATAGTTGCTATAAACTGCGAGTCTTGGATCTTGCCCTCCTCCTTCAGAATGACCATGCAGCCATACAATCATAGGAGTGCTGCCTATTTTTGCATTAGAAGGAGTAAATGATGCATAACCTATCTCTATATCATCTTGCTCATAGTGGCCACTATAGTCAAATCCGTCTGGTATCATATTTTTGTTTCCTATGTAACCTTCTTTATTCGTTGGTGTAATCACGACAGGTTTGCCATCTACGGTTTTTAACGTGGCTCCATCCGCTAATTGTATGATGTAGCTGGTGTCTACAAAGTTACAAAAACTGGAGCCTGTATTATAATTCATTGGTGAACCGGCCACTATCTCTGAGCCAACTTCCATTTCAAATGTTATATATCTCCCACCTGACAAGCTCTTTCCATTTTCGTCAGATACATATGCCTTTAGTACATTCCGCTCTGTCGTCTCAACGTTACTTGGCTCTTCCTTGCTGTCAGGTGCCGAACCATCAATATTATAGGATCGCACGGAAGAAACAGTAAAGATATCTGTTGATAAAGTCGATGGGTCAACGGATACTCCTAAATTAAGTATTACCTTTGTAATAGCCGGTCCCCAATCAAACCATTCTGTTATGGTAGTGTATGTTAGTTCATCTGTTTGTGGTGTAGCTGTATTGGCTTTAGGATCCTTTTTATTATTCTCTGATTTCTTGTTACAACCCGTAAATAAAGCCATGACAACCATAGCCACCATGATAAGTATTAACTTTCTTGTCATCATTACTAACAGAGTCCTCCCTTCAACTTGCGGTTTAGTAGACATCCTCTAAAAAGATATTTCTATCAATATTATACATGTTTTTCCAGTTTATGTTGTAACAATTGTGTAAACGTTTTAAGAGTTTCATATGCTAAACCAGCCAGCTCATTGAATAGCCTAACCCCTAATCTATAATTATTGATTATAAATACTCTTTATGGTACAAATGGTAAGTTTTGTGAAAGGAGTTTTAAAATGAGAGGATTACATATTATCGCAAGCAGCGAACTCTATGTATAGGTGGCTGAGACAAGCCTTACATAGAGTAAACTTATTGTCCAAAGCCACCTTTGTGAAAGTTACCGTATAAGCAAAGGGAGGATTATAAAATGCAATATAAAATTATTAATGGTGCCGTATACTATGACAGTAATATGGTGCTTGAAAACATCGACATAGAAATCAATGACAATGAGAAAATTGCCATTGTGGGACGAAATGGTTGCGGAAAAACAACCTTACTAAAAGCCATTATGGGCCAGGTTGAACTAGAAGAGGGAACTGGTGAAAAAGAGTTTACCGTAATAAAAGTGGGTAATCCCGATATTAGTTATCTAAGGCAAGTTCCTTTTGAGGATGAGTCAACTCCCATGGTCGAAGAAGTACGTAAGGTGTTTCAGTCCCTGATTACTATGGAACATCAGATCCAGGATCTTGTCAAAAAAATGGAGCATCAAAGTGATGAGAAAACCATTAACACCTTTTCCAGTATAAATGAAAGGTACATAGCACTTGGCGGACTAACCTATAAAAAGGAATACGAAACAATGATTCGCCGGTTCGGTTTTACCGACGAAGATAAAAAAAAGCCTGTCTCAGAATTCTCTGGAGGGCAACGTACCAAAATAGGATTTATGAAAATGCTTTTGACAAAACCGGATATTCTACTACTAGATGAACCTACAAACCACTTGGACGTAGAAACCATTGAGTGGTTGGAGGAATATCTAAGAACGTATAAATCAACATTGGTTATCGTTTCTCATGATAGAATGTTTTTAGACCGTATTGTAAATAAGGTGTATGAGATTGAATGGGGCGAAACCAAATGCTATAAAGGTAATTATTCCGCCTTTGAAAAGCAAAAGCGAGATAATTACATAAAGCAACAAAAAGACCATGCGCTACAACAAGCAGAAATCCAAAGACTAACTTGCTTAATTGAAAGATTTCGCTATAAAGCTACCAAGGCTCGCATGGTACAATCTAAAATCAAACTGTTAGAACATATGCAAATACTGGCTGCCCCAGAACGCTACAATACCAAAACATATAAAACGTCATTTCAACCTAAAATCAACAGCTCTAGACAGGTGTTACAGGTCTCTAATCTTGAAATCGGTTATGATACACCACTTGCCAGAGTAAGTTTTAAGCTTGAAAGAGGTCAGAAACTCGGCATTATCGGCGGCAATGGTATTGGTAAATCCACGTTACTTAAAACACTTATGGGCTCAGTTGCCAAGTTATCTGGAGAGATTTCCTTTGGCTATCACACAGAGATCGGATATTTTGACCAACAGCTTGCACAAATAGACGGTGATGAAACCATCTTTGATCTGTTTGCAAGGGAATTTCCAGAGCTTAACGATAGAGAAGTTCGAACCGCTCTAGGTTCCTTTCAATTTAGCGGCGATGATGTATTTCAAATAGCCTCCTCTTTATCTGGAGGTGAAAAAGTCCGACTTACACTATGTATAATTCTACATAAACACCCAAATGTATTAATTCTGGATGAACCTACCAATCATATGGACATCATTGGCAAGAGCTCCTTGGAAGATATACTAGCCGAGTACCAAGGTACCATACTTTTCGTATCACACGATAGGTATTTTATCAAGAAGATAGCCGATCAACTTCTCATATTTCATAAGGATGGTGTTGAATATTTCCCCTCAACTTATGATGAATATGAAGAAAAGCGAATCATGAGTCAAACCTCTGTTGATGAAAAAGAAGTCCTTCCCCAAGCGTCCAGTAAGGGAACGACAGATAAATATGTCTCTTCTTCAAAGGAGCTGGAGAAAAAGAGAAGGCGTATCGAAAAAATCGAGCAGTTTATGGAAAACTGCGAAGAAGAAATGAAACAGCTAGATACACAGACAAATACTCCAGAGGTGTATACTGATTATGAAAAGCTCTCACAAGTACAAGATGAAATAGAGAAAGTGAAACACAATCTTTCTCTCTATGAGGAAGAATGGGAACTCTTAATGCAAGAAATAGATGGCTTTGTAATTTAGTTTAACCACATAAAAAACCTCCTACTTGTTATATCAATAACTTGTAGGAGGTTTTACTAGTTTATAATACTTTTTCTTAATAAAAATCCTGCTTATTTCTTTGAAATCCTAAATATCTTGTTCCCTGAAATGTTAGCTGTCCGATATCCCCTTCAGCCAAAACACCATACTCACTTCCATCTAAAAGTAGCTCTAAACGATCGCCGCTAGTAAATTCAAAAGTAACATAATAATATGTAGCGGATCTTCTATGACCAGTACCTCCCTTATGATGGTGTGATACATTCATTCGTTTTGATACGACGGTAGCCTCTACTGTAAGTCTTGGTGAATTATTATTTCTTCTCCACCGTTTTAAATTACTCACAACAATCCAAACAATAGCTATCACAATAACTAACAACATAAGACCAAAAACAATATAAAACATATTAAAAAATCCACTACTTGAATCAGACCATAAACTATCAAAACCGTCATTAAAACCCATATATAATCCCCCCTCTACTCCAATCCAAAATTTTAGACATTAACTATTATTAACCATCTAATTATACAATAATAATACCGCACATGGCAAATTACTTTATAGTGTTTATATAGAAAACATTGATAATTCTGCATAAAAATGCTAATATAAATTGTATTAGACATAAAAAGTAAAAAACAGAAATAAATATGTAAAAATGGTATCAATTTACTACAATATGGAGGAATAATCTTGAAGATAATAATTACAGATGTAACAGCAGGTATGGTTTTAGAAAAACCGGTGCACACGCTAGATAATCGTACCGTTCTATTAACATATGGTACCGTTCTGACTAATTATATGATAAAAAAACTTGCTGAAAGCGGTATAACGGAAGTAGAAATAGCCGATACATACACTCTGTTCGTAAAGCCGAATCAACAAATGTCTATCTACTTAAAGAAAACTTATGATCATATAATAAATAAATATTCTTCAGATAAGCCTGAGGGTAATTTGAGTGATGCCATGGTTGAGGTTTCAGAGATGGTGAGAAAAACAGCCGATCTGATATGTAAAAATGACGAATTATTGGATTTTTGCTTACAGATGAAAATATTGAAGAACGGCGAACTATACCACTATTCTGTACTCACCTCCGTCTTTGCAGGACTTGTTGCAGGGGTAATGCAACTCTATAATGATATGTATAACATTATGGTAGGAGGACTCCTTCATCATATTGGATGTTTGGAAATGCCATTTTTAATAGGAGCCAAGATTTTAAAACCTCAAGAACAGCTTCTTTGGAAGGAACATCCGGTATATGGGTACTACC
>JAEYRR010000217.1 GCA_023435505.1 Bacillota bacterium
TATCTGTTCTGAAGTAGTATTTCTATTTGACTCCATGCGTTCTTTGTTTTTAGTCTTAATTTAACCAGCCTGTTATAGTTGAAAATTGTTATAATAACAAGAATAACAACTATTGCGATAAAAACATACAATATCATATCTCTTCCCCCTTATAATGTATTTATTCCTTACATTCCATACATTCTTCTAAGAAACTAATAAAAGATTCATTTGCTGTGCCAACCATATAATACTCCTTTTTATCAGGACTTGTATATGTAATATCTAAATTAGTATCCTCCTGTCTAATAACAGTAAAAACGTAATCATTATACACTTTTCTGTTATCATCTACCATTTTCAATGTAATAGTATACAAAAATCCTGGGGGCAAATCTTCTTTAAGAAGCGATACATTTGCATCAGTCAAATTTGATTCTTCCCAGTTTTCCATTACCTTTTTGATTTCTAAAGGATCTGATATAATATAATCCTTTCCCTGATAAAATAACACTATCTTATTTACTACATTTACATCTACAATAGAGTTCATAGAAAGTTCCTTATAATTATTAGCTTCTAATTGTAATCCTTTAGTTTCTTTGTTAGATTTCGAGCATCCGCAGAAAATCATTGTAATTAGTACTAATAAAAAAGTAATTCTTCTACTATTCATTTTGATACCCCCTTATATTTTCTACTCTTTTATTTATAAACAACATTTAGCGTCTGTTACCATATTTGTCGAAATTGTTATGGAGTGCCTTTTCTGTAGGGAGAATTACACCTACTAATGGTAACATTTGAACCAAACAAACAATTCCACCTACTGTACCCACAGTATCGGTATTCTTTCCAATGATGCAAATCATCGATATTAATGTGATTGGTATTAATCTAAGTCCCCATTTATATAATAGCCTACCACAATAATGATGTGCAAAATCCCAAGTATCTCTATTTTTCATAGACATAGTGGTTCGATATCCAGATAAAGAATTCATTTCTTTTGGAGCATTTTTAACCCAATGTGTTCCATACCAAATCATAGTAGTAGGAATTAATAGATTCATAATCAACATAAATACCCAAAATCCCATAATGACACCTCTTGTAACAATATAATCAATAGTAGTATACCACAAATTTCTATTTTGTTCCACTAGATACCAAAACACTCAACCTTATCTCTCCCAAATATAAAAAAGCCACTTTCCTTTCAAATTAACTTCTGCTAATTTGCTTTGGAAAGTAGCTATCATCTACTAAAAAGCTGGTAAATACTATTTATTCTTCCTCTTCTTCTGGTTCGTCCCAGTTGTGCCATACGTTTTGAACGTCATCATCGTCATCTAAAAGATCAAGCGTTTTCTGGAAGAACTTAATATCCTTTTCATCCGTTAAGGTAACCCAAGTAGAAGGAATCATCGTAACTTCAGCCTGTGCCATAGGGATGTTTTCATTCTCAAGCTTTTCTCTGATTTCAGAAAACATATCTGGGTCAGTGAGAATCTCAAAGCTGTCTTCTTCCTCAGCAAAATCCTCAGCACCTGCATCTAAAGCCATCATCATTAAATCATCGGCTTCCAACTCACAGTCTTCTTTGGCCACGATAATCTGTCCTTTTCTATCAAACATATAAGATACGCATCCTGGTGTTCCTACGTTACCATTTCCTTTTGTAAACGCATTACGAACATTTGATGCAGTTCTGTTCTTATTGTCGGTTAAGGTTTCCACGATAACAGCTAATCCATTTGGTCCATACCCTTCATAAGTAACCACTTCATAGTTTGCAGCATTAGTATCCCCGGCAGCTTTCTTAATACTTCTGTCTATCGTATCATTAGGCATATTATTTGATTTAGCCTTAGCTATAATATCCTTAAGTCTGCTATTGTTATTTGGATCTGCTCCGCCTTCTTTTACTGCAACTGCTATCTCACGTCCCAGCTTAGTAAAGATTTTCCCTTTTGCTGAATCGTTTTTTTCTTTTTTATGTTTGATATTAGCGAATTTGGAATGTCCTGACATACTCATTCTCCTTTTTATGTTAAACTTTACATATACACACTAAACGGTATATATTCTAACATTCTTTATTTATTGTGACAAGAGTAACTAGTCTATTATTTTTTATTGTTCACAAGCTTAGTGATCTTATCCATAACATATTCTGTATCTTCTACAGTCTTAATTGCACACATAATAGTGTCATCACCTGCAATACAGCCAACTACACCGTTAATATGAAGATGATCTAGTGCTGCTGCTACAGCCATAGCCATTCCTGCAACCGTCTTAATGACAACAATATTCATGGCCATATCCATAGATACAAAGCCATCCTTAAGCACTCTTACATATTTGTCGTACATACCAGAATCTTGATTTTGCAAAACAATATATTTTTGTTTCCCTAAATTGGTAGAAACCTTAGTCAGCTTTAATTCTCTGATATCTCTGGAAATAGTCGCCTGGGTTACATTGTACCCAGCGGCATTTAAAAGGTCAGCCAACTCTTCCTGTGTTTCAATATCATATTTACTAATTAATTCAATTATCTTTGACTGTCTCCCAACCTTCATGATTTGCTTCCTCCTTTTAAAATCTTGGTTTGAACTAGTTCAAAGAAGCTCGTATCGGTTGCTTTTACCAAATTCGTTACTTCTTTTGCACGTTTAATCTCAATCCTATCCCCGCTTTCCAAAGATGTCACGAGTCTTCCGTCAAAAATAGCATTTGCTTCATCCTTCACTGTATCCTTGCTTTTTCCTAGTTCCAACACAATTTTATCAGTAGGCGAAACCATAATACACCGATTGTTTAATGTATGAGGACAGATGGCAGTTATCATCATTCCTTCCATCTCAGGAACCACAATCGGGCCTCCTGCAGAAAGATTATAACCCGTAGAACCGGTAGCTGTAGAAACGACAATGCCATCACATATATAAGTATCTACAAGGTGATCATTAATATAAACCTTAATCATAATGATACGACATTGACCTCGTTTGCTAATGACAATATCATTTAGGGCGTAGCCACTGTATAGATTTAAGATATTACCTGTTAGCATCATTCTCTTTTCCAAACGATAGTCCTTCTGAAATAGACGATTTAATACCGGAATGATATTATTCTTTTCCACTTCTGTAAGAAAGCCTAGAGTACCCAGATTAACTCCAAGAATAGGGATATTCAGATGTACCAAATCATTGGCAGCCTGAATCAGCGTACCATCTCCGCCTAACACAATGACACAGTCCGTATCCTTTTCAATGACAGATATATCTGAATAAGGATCGTACTCATGTATATGATTCTTTGCCTCTTTGACTATAGTACAAGATTTATCCTGACTTTCCAGATACTCTTTTATCATTTTGGAAAAGACATAGTCTTTATCTTTTTCATGATTCGCGATTATGCAAAATTTGTTCATCTGCTGCCCCCTTGTAGATAGATATTCTAAAGCTCACCATGAGCATGATCTACAATTTCTTTTATCACTTCCTGTGTATAGACTATCTTTCTATTATCGTATCCATTCTTTATATGAAGAAGATATTCTATATTACCTTCCGGACCTTTAATTGGGGAATATGCCAATCGTAGCACTGTAAAATCCAAGCCTTCCACATACTCAATTACGTTTTCAACCACCTGTATGTGAACCTTCTTGTCACGAACAACACCCTTTTTCCCAACTTGCTCTCTTCCTGCTTCAAACTGTGGCTTAATTAGGCAAACCACTTCACCGCCTTGAGACAATACACCCTTAACAGGCTCTAAAACCTTCGTCAAAGAGATAAATGCCACATCAATAGATGCAAATTCTATCACATCTTGTAAGTGTTCTGGTAGTACATATCGAATATTGGTTTTTTCCATAGAAACAACCCGAGGATCCTGACGTAACTTCCAAGCAAGCTGATTGGTACCAACATCAATCGCATATACCTTTTTAGCACCATTTTGAAGCATACAATCTGTAAACCCACCAGTACTAGAGCCAACGTCCATGCAGACTTTATCCGTTACACAGACATCAAATTCTTTAATAGCCTTCTCTAATTTAAGGCCTCCGCGACTTACATAGGGAACGGTGTGACCTTTTACTACTATATCAACTTTATCATCA
>JAEYRR010000308.1 GCA_023435505.1 Bacillota bacterium
CACTAAGTCTGCCTGTTTACCAGGGGTAATACTCCCACATGAATCATAGATTCCTATGGCACGTGCAGGATTTTCTGTGGCACATCTCACTGCATTAACAAGTGGGATGCCCATTTCTTGTACTGCTATTTTTACACACCCCATCAAATCAGTAACAGATCCCGCAAGTGTACCATTTTTTAAAGTGGCACACTTTCCATTTACATATACCTCTTGTCCTCCAAGTGTATACCTTCCATCTGTTAGCCCAGTAGCTCTCATACTGTCACTGACAAAGATGATTCTATGAGCACCAAACATGTCAAATGAAGCCCTTACAACTGCCGGATGTATATGTACGCCATCACAAATCATTTCCACACTAACCTCTTTTGCATCATAGGCAGCACCAACCACTCCAGGTTCTCGATGTAAAAAAGGAGGCATCGCATTAAATAGGTGCGTAACCTGCTTAACGCCCCGATTAAAAGCCTCTTTTGCAGTATCATAACTAGCAGTCGTATGAGCCAAGGATATCGTAACTTCATTCTTAAACTCCTCTATAAACTCCATGGCTCCTTCTATTTCTGGTGCTATATCAACTAATTTAATCAAACCATTCGCTGATTCTTGAAGTTTACGAAACATCGTTTTAGCGCAGGTTCGCACATAACATTCAGATTGTGCACCCTTTTTTTCTTTGCTTATAAAAGGGCCTTCCATATTTATTCCCACCAGCATGGCTCCCTCATGGCCTTTATAATCTGCTGCATTTTTCATAATCCTTAAAAGATCATTCTCTGATAACGTCATTGTTGCCGGACATATACTGGTAATTCCCCTAGTCAGTTCATAGGCAGCTATTTTCTCATATGCTTCTGCGCTGTCATCACAGATATCGTACCCCATACAACCATGAAAATGAATATCCACCAGGCCAGGAATTGCGTAACAGCCTTCTCCGTCTACAACCTCCTGATTCCTATTATCACAGTTTTGAAGTACTCTTATATCCGCTATTTTCCCATCATCTATACAGATCTCACCTGGTATAAATGTCTGATTTTCAGAATACACTTGTACATTTTTAATAATCATAAACTCTCCTTATATTGCGGCTTTGCTGGAATTTATTAGACAACATGGTTCGAACTTTGATATATCTATACTATGTCCTGGTTTACCCAATCCATAACTAACTTGCCATGCATCATGTTGCTCGTCTCGTCCAATTGCTGTTGGAAAATATTCCGATATCGATGTTTATTCTGTTATTCAGTTATCTTTTCTGCATATATTGTAGTATTCACATCTTCTATAGCAAGCTCATATGCTGAATATGTAATCATAACAGTTATACCATTTTTGATTCCACACTCTTCTGCATTTGGCATCTCACTATTATATTCAAATTTACTTCCATTTGAATTTAAAACCAAAACATTATCATCAAAAATAACTGTAACATTCTCTCCCTTCTTAATCTTTTCATTTCCAGTAACGACTGTTCCAACAAAGCCTTCTGATTGCCAAGTTTTGATTTTTACAGATATCTCATTTTGCTTAAACTCTTTTACACCATGTATTACACTAGCATTCTCTTTGGTACAACCTGTTCCCATTAATAACACAATAACAAGAACATTACATAAAAGTATTCCCACGAACTTTTTCTTTTTTTGCTGCCTTAATAATTTTTTTTCATCATACTTACCTCCTTCATTATATTAGTATCTTTTTAAATAGAATAAAACATCCTCCTACTATGATCCATATGTAAAAGTATTAAGAATACTTTTAATATTTCTCTTATATTTCGTCAACATATGTTCACGAAATATAAGAGAACAAAAGGTAATACACCTAAATCTAACCCTGTCTCTTTTTATAGTGTTATATTTTACCATATCGTATATTATACTAGTATTAGCACTATATTTTCATACCTTTAATAAAATAAATCCTCCTATAATGAATCCAAATGCACTTGAACAAATATCTAAATTTATTTAATTTATGCTAATATATACCTATTTTTTATATATATATTATCATCGATTTACAGAATATGTCCATATGTCAATCAATAAGCTGTCAATCAATAAAATCAATAAATTCGGAGAATCTACTTCTCATATCAACATATGAACAGTTGTTGGCGTCTTACAGATAATTTATTTTAGAAGTGATTACGTTATCCATTAGTGGAACAAATCACTCCATATCAGACGCATATGATTATGCATCAATGACAGCTATATATTCATCACATATGGCAACCTGCATGTTGTATGTTTTTAGACATAACTATTGCACCGAACTATACTACTCTGGTGTATCGCTAAAACAAGCCCAAGAGTACATAGGGCATTCAGACTATACCATGATAATGAATGTATATTCCCGCCTAGATGAAGAAAAAGAAAAAGCAAAAGAGAAAGTAGCCAGGATTACATTGTAATACTGGCTACTTGTTTTATCCAAATTAAAAAAGTTGACAACTTTTTTGACAACTTTTATATCCTGTAGTTGTCATTTGACAAGCAAAATAATTGTCTATTTTTTTCTACTTTTACTCATTAAAAAAAGCTCTAACCCTTATAAAATAAGGATTAGAGCTTACTGCAGTTGATGGGACTTGAACCCACACTCCCTTGCGAGAACATGAACCTGAATCATGCGCGTATGCCAATTCCGCCACAACTGCATTACGTATAATAATTTATAACAGAATAAAAGAAATGTCAAGATAATTTTGAAATTATATATACAATTATGACACTTTACTTAGTGCCGTAACCTTCATTAATCCCAACTAACAAAAGAGCCAGCTTTGCAATATAATCCATATCCAGACTACTCATATTTTGAGATTCTCCAATAAAATTTTCCGAAAACACGTTAGCTCCCATCAGATAATCAAGGAATATATTAGCGCATTCATAAAGATCCTTTTTACTATCGTAATGACTCATTAAATACATAGTGATAGCTTCACTAAGTATAGTTTGAAAAGTCGTTGAAGAGTCTAACTTTACTTGATAGTTAATTGTGTTCACATGACTCATAATAGAATTAACCTTTGTATTCATGACAGCTTGCATACGGGTATAGGTACTCGTACTAAATATCTCTTTCCCTTCTGCTAGTGCATCTAATAAACCATAGCCAGCTACCCTCTGCCAGGTGAATCCAATATAAAACCCGCTATCAATATGTTCTGCTACATAGGACACATAATCGGAACGCTTTGTTGTTAATGATAGCTCGGTTGCTGCCCAGAATCTCTCGTCCCTGTCGTCATCATCTGTAAATTCAGATGTAGTAACAATATCTGGATTTTTAAATCGAATATTATCTTGCTCGTTCTCAAGAAAATACCATGCTTTTTGTGCAGCAATCAGACAAGTATTGGCAAATTCATAGTCACTCTTCTTATAATATCCATAGGCTCTTGCCATGACTGCAGAAAAATCAGCAGTGGCACAAGTACTAACTGGAA
>JAEYRR010000167.1 GCA_023435505.1 Bacillota bacterium
GTGTATTGGTACCTGTAGCACTAGCACGATCCCCCGGCATTAAGACGATAATGCCGAACAAGCAAACCAAAAGCATGTAAAGCCTTATAGCTTTCCGTGTTTTTTTCTTCTTTATGCTCATCAATTAACCTTACTCTTCTTTCTTCTCAGATTGCCTTATAATATCCTCAAAAGTGGAATTCTTCTTTTCCAGCTTATTTCTTGACATTTTAAATATTTCTTTAAAATTGGTATGTCCACTCTCCGGTTTGTTAAGCACTAGACTATCACGTTCTAAATCGGTTATATATTCAATGTGATCTTTCGATACTCCAAGGGCAACAATCTTGTTGCCAAGTTCTACTATGTATATATACTTGGACTGGTTTAATCGAAACGCCTCTAGAATCTTTATATTCTTGTTCTTCTGCATGTTTAAACCGGATGCGGAAAGCCATCTAGTTACATAATAGGCCGCGAATAATATCAGTACAAACACAATAATAAGAACAATCAAGTCAAAGACTCCACTATCACCACCTAAAGCTAAAAAAACAAAGTTTTCCACGTATAGATGCCTCCAATTATTCGCCAATAGCCTTTTTCACGGCTTCTATAACACGTTCAGCCTGAAATGGTTTTACAATGAAATCCTTTGCTCCACTTTGAATTGAATCAATAACCATAGCCTGCTGCCCCATAGCAGAACACATGATAATCTTAGCACTAGAATCAGCACCCTTAATTTTTTTAAGTGCCTGTAAGCCATCCATCTCCGGCATTGTTATATCCATTAAAACTAAATCCGGCTTTGTCTCATTATATTTATCAATTGCTTTTAAACCATTCTCCGCTTCCGCTACAACATTGTAACCATTTTTAGTTAAGATATCTTTAATCATCATACGCATAAAAGCTGCATCATCAACAATAAGTATGTTTTTTGCCATAAGAATTTCTCCCATCCTTTAACTATTTTATTATTTCTGTTACTCGTACACCGAAGCTTTCTTCAATTACTACCACTTCGCCTTTTGCAACATTTTTTCCGTTTACCAATACGTCAATAGGTTCGCCGGCCAGCTTACTTAATTCAATAATAGTACCTGGTGCGAAATCCAAAATTTCTTTTATTGATTTATTGGTGCGTCCCAGCTCTACTGTAACTTCCAGTGGAACATCCATAATTAAATCAATATTTTCCTGCTGAGTAACAGGATTAATTCTTGTTTGAAATGGCTGGAATTGCGCTTGTTTTACATTAACACCTTGGGGTGCAGCCATGCCATACTGCATATTATCAGGCATATATCCCATTGGCATCCCATTCATCTGACCATAATTACCTGTCATATTAATTGCCATATCATTTTGTAATGGAACACTTGGTTGCGGAGCCTGCTGACTGTTTACAACAGGTACTGGCTCTGGTTCTTTAGCGGGAGCCGTCATACCACTGTTGTGAGTGAATTTTTTGTACAAATCTTTTGCAAATTCTATTGAATATAGCTGCATAATTTCACTGTCTACCAAGCTGTCTATCTCCATTTTAAAGGAAACCTTAACAAATGGTTCCTCACAAAGGGGATACATTACATTTAACTGCTCCTCTAATTTTACTCGGTGGGCCTCTGGTGGACTGATGTCTACCACTCGTTCAATCATAGAGGATAAAGATGTGGAAGCACTACCCATCATTTGATTCATGGCTTCACTGATAGCACTTAGGTGAAATTCATTTACTTCTCCTTCAACGTTACTACCGTCACCGCCCATCATTAAATCTGCTATCAGCATAACATCTGACTCTCGCAGAATTAATATGTTATTACCATCCAAGCCTTCTTTATAAGAAATTTGTATATAAACACAGGGCTTGTCAAATTTACCGGATACATCCTCCCAGTTTGCAAGTTCTACCTTCGGTGTCGTTATTAAAACTTTTCGATTGACTAATTGAGACAAGGTAGTAGCTGCTGTTCCCATACTGATGTTGGAAATTTCACCTATGGCGTCCTTCTCCTCACTAGACAACTGCTCTGTAAACCCAGTACTGGGTTTTGTCTGAGCCTCTCCATCCGAGGAAGAAATGCTATTTAACAGCGCATTTATTTCTTCTTGAGATAACATGCCATCCATGTTGCTATTCCTCCTTGATTACTGATGTTACTCTAACAGCATAGCTTTCATCGGACGAACCTGGCAACGCCTTAAATTTCTTTACATTGCCTACATATACATCCAGCTCGCCATCAATCTTTGTGTTAAGCCTAATAATATCTCCTAGCTGAAGATTCATAAAGTCAGTAACAGATACTGTACTTTTTCCTAGTATGGCTTTGATTGGAATTCTGGCTCTAGCTATCGCAGTCTCAATAACCTCATGATACACTTCTTTATCCTGTACTCTTACGCTAGAATACCAATACTTGGTATTTAGCTTATCTATAATGCTTTCCACGCAGGAATACGGAATACATACATTCATTAACCCTTCCACTGAACCAATTTTTATATTCATGGTAACAATGGATGTCATTTCATTCGGCGAAATAATCTGGGCAAACTGAGAATTTGTTTCAATACGTTCCAATCTTGGCTCGATTGGAAGAACACTGTGCCAAGGTTCTTTCAGTAGGTTGGTGCAAATATTGATGATCCGTTGCAAAATACTTAGCTCAATTTCAGAAAAATCCCTGGATTTATCCAAGGGGATTCCACTGCCTCCAAGCATTCTATCTACGATAGCATACCCGAGATTTTCCGCAAGTTCCAAAAGGATACTACCATCTAGTGGTGCAAAATCTACTATTCCCAGAATAACAGGATTAGCAAGTGCATTAGAAAACTCCGAATATGTGACTGCCTCCGAATTCATAACCTCTATCTGAACGTTTTTACGTAAATATGCAGGCAAATTCGTACTTAATAATCTGGCATAATGATCAAAAATAATTACCAGTGTTCTTAAATGCTCTTTTGAGAACTTGGAAGGTCGCTTAAAGTCATAATTCTTAACCTGCTTGTCATCGGTGCCCTTTATATCATCTGCATCTATTTCACCACTGCTAATGGCCGCCAGCAGATTGTCTATTTCACTTTGTGACAAGACGTCCCCCATATTGACACCTCCTAGTTACAAAACTTCTATATTTCGTAATATAAATAATTTTAACACAATATTTAGTGAAAATAAAGCAAATTTCTTTCAATAATTACGAGAAACGCAAATTTCCGAATCCAATATTCAAAAAACAATCTGCATTGTCAAAATGTTTGCTAATCTGCTCTAATGCTTTCGTTTTTATCTCAGTTCCACTTTGCTGTGATTGAGTAAATGTATACTGAGAGTAGATGTTGGTAATAATATCTTGAATATAAGTTTTATTATTGTCGAAAGCTGCCGCAACATCTGTATACGATTTTGCTTTCTTATTCAAAGTAATGGTAATGGAATCTATCAACACATAATGAAGTTTACCATCTGTATCTGCTTTTAAAGTGATTTGCATTTTTGAATCAATAGTCCTATCCTCACGGTCAGCTATTGTCACTTCACCAGAAGACTCCTCACCAGGATTTTCTAGCTCCAGGTCAATAATGTTAGAGACTTTTGTTACCAGAGTATTTACTTTATTTAACGATGGAACCATAACAAACATAATAATTCCGGTTAACACCACATTGACTGTAACTAAAGCCATAACAATTATTGTTGTGATATTTTTCTTCATTGTTTATTCTCCTATCAATTATAATCCAAATCATTATAAATCTTAAATTCGACACGTCGATTCTTTTTTCTACCATCTTCTGTTCCATTATCAGCTACTGGATCATATTCGCTTCTTCCTGCTGACTCAAGGGTATAAGGGTCTAACCCTTTTTCCTTTGTCATGTATTCCCACACCGTACATGCACGGGCTGTAGATAATTCCATATTGCTTTTATATTTTACATTACCGGAAATTGGGACATTGTCAGTATGGCCTTCTATCTTAATTAAATTATCATCATATACCTTCAGTATACTTCCTATCTTGTTCAATATAGGCAAAGCTTCCCTTTTAATATCCGCTTTCCCTGAATCAAACAAAATAGCACCATACATAGATAATTTTATATATTGGTAGTCTTTATCTATACCTACAGAAACATATTGAGTTAAGTTATTTCGATCTACCAGCCCAACCACCTTATCATACATCTCTTCTGTAACTTTCTGCTGGTGTTCTTTCATTTCTTCCTTGTATTTATCAATTACTTCTTTATCACTATCAGAAGCATTAGGAGACTGACTACTCTGCGGAGATGGACTTGAATTTGGATTATTAGTCTCATCGCTATTGCCCATATCATTAAAATATTCCCCTATGTTCTGCAGCTGACTAACACCGGCAGATATCAGAGCTCCTTCTCCTACTCCTGTTTCTCCTCCATCAAATATACCAATACTACTTGATAGGGAAGAAACTACTTGCTCCCACTTTTCCGCATCTACAGAAGACATGGAAAAGAGCAAAACAAAGAACGTCAGAAGTAAGTTCATCAAATCACTAAATGTATTCATCCATGCCGGTGAACCTTTTGGTGGATCATCCTGCTTTTTCCTAGCCAATGTTCTCACCTTCCTCAGCTGTCAGATTTTCACGGTTAACTGGCAACAAGAAGGATTTAAGTTTTTCCTCAATAACACGAGGATTTTCACCTGCTTGTATAGAAAGCAGACCCTCTACCATAACTTCCTTCATCATAATTTCTGAAGCACTATTGCTCTTCAGCTTTACTGCAACAGGAGTTGCAAGCCAGTTTGCAAGCATAGAGCCATAGAAGGTTGTAACCAGTGCAATAGCCATATTAGGGCCAACAGCATCCAGATCATCTAATGTCTTTAGCATGTTAATCAAACCGATCAGAGTACCAATCATACCCCAGGCAGGACCCATGGAAGCCATGTTATCCCAAAAAGCAATCTTTTCCTTATGTCTTTCTTCAACACAAGAAAGCTCAGTCTCAAGAATATTACGAACTAATTCCGGATCCGTACCATCTACAATCAATAATATACCTTTTTTCAAAAAAGGGTCATCCAGATTAGTAGCTGATTCCTCTAGCGCCAATAATCCTTCTTTTCTTGCTGTGTTAGACAGAAAAATGATAGTTCTAATTGTTTCCGGAATATCAAAAGATGGTTTCTTAATTGCTTTTGAGAAAGATTTAAAACCTGAAAAGAAGTTTCCCCAGGACTTTGACATAGTCAATAAGCAAGTAAACGTACCACCAAATGTAATAACAGCAGATAACGGGTCAACAAAATTGCCCAGAGCAGACATACCCTGATCCCCTGTTACAATACCTATAAAAACTAATATTATACCGATAACAATACCACTCAAAGTCGCTAAATCCAATTTTTTCACCTACCAGTACTTTATTCTTGCCTAAATGACAGAGTATTTAATAATATCTTGGTTATTCCATAATATATAAATATCTGCGGACAGCACTTAACTGTCCGCATAATATCACTTAGCTTAACGTTTTAGATTAATCAGTTCTTCCAGCATAGTATCTGAAGTTGTAATAATTCTAGAGTTAGCCTGGAATCCTCTCTGTGTAGTGATCATCTGTGTAAACTCAGTAGAAAGGTCTACATTAGACATTTCCAGTACACCGGTAGTCAGACTTCCACCACCTGTGGTTGGGTCCTGACCAATACCATCAAATTGCCCTGAGTTCTGACTCTGTGCAAACAAATTATCACCAACCGCTTCTAGACCTGCAGGATTGTTAAAAGATGCAACAGAAATCTGAGCAAGTAAAATCAAATCACCATTATCATAACTTCCATAGATCTTACCAGATTTGTCTACAGATACACCAGTCATCTGTCCAACCTTTTTTCCATTCCCCTTACCTTCTGGATCACCCATATCGGATTCCAAAGAAGTGCTTCCACTGGTGGAATACATAGTAAGAGGAGAAAAGCTAATCGCAATTGGATTAAACGCTGCTCCAGGAATCTCCAGTGTTGAAGCTTTTTCACCTTCTGCACCTACATAGGAAAAAGTACCTGTAGCAGGATCAAACTTTAATGGGGTTGGATCATCTGAAGATTCAAGCTTACCATTAGCACCCACTGTGTATTCAGCTTCACCAAATTTAATTGAATCTCCAAGCGTACTTATTATAGATTTATTGTTAGAATCCAGTACATCCTCTAACGTAACATTATAGAGACTCTTGTCGGTGGCGTCCTGTGTGATTTTAATCTTTGCATTAAACTTATTGCCTAGGGCATCATAAAATCCTACCTGAACAGTTCTTCCGCTGCTAGTAGCAGAAATTTGGGTATCATATTGATCGATATTACCTGAAATGGTACAAGCAGTAGTTGCCTGTGGCGCAGAATACAGGTTGTCTGGAGCCATAATCTGTAGAGGTTTTACAGTATCTACATCTACCTCCTGAGTTGCTTTGTCTGCAGGCCATCCCATTACGTAATAGCCGCTATAGTTACAAAGATATCCAGATGCATCCACTGTAAAGGAACCAGCCTTTGTAAAATAATTAGTACCGCCATTATTTACAACAAAGAAAGCATCTCCATTGATCATGATATCAAGTGGATTATCTGTTCTTTCAGAACCACCTGTGGTTCCAATAGAGGTATAAACGGCATTCACAGTAGAACCAAGACCAATCTGAGTAGCATTCTTACCTGCACTACCGGTTACTTCATTAGCCCCAGAAGCAGCTTGCGTTGTTTGATAGTAAACATCACTAAAACGTACCGAACTGGATTTAAAACCAACGGTATTTACGTTGGCTATATTGTTACCTATAACATCCATTTTTGTCTGGTGAACCTTAAGACCCGAAACACCAGAATATAATGATCTCATCATAATTTATACACCTAACCTTTCGCCTTATACTTTTCGCCTTCTCTATCATTCAAAGGCGACGGCTCCCTTTAAAGGTCCAGCCGCTATTTTTTATCACATGATGACTGCGCCATCAATATTGGTAAAGATCTGCTCATCCTGATCATTCATAGCTGTAATCACTGTGTTGTTTTTAACACTCACGATAAACGCAAGATCGTCCACCATAACCAAGGACTCCTTAATACCCTTCATTTTAGCTCTTTGGGCACCAGATTCTAACTTCAGAAGTTGCTCATTCGTCAGATCAATGTTCCTGCTAGCCAATCTTTCATTGGCATGCCTGGAAAATTTCAATCTGCTAGTTTCACCAAGATTAGACTTTTCCTTTAATATCTCCTCAAAAGAAATACTCTGACCTGAAGTTTCCTGTTTCTTTACCTGGCTGTTTGCGTTTTGAAGCTGGTTACGCATCATTTCAATGGAGCTAAAACTGTTATTGGATATATTCATTCTAACACCAGCCTTCCATTGCTAATTTAGGTCTCCTGCTTATGTTTCCTACGTCGTCTTGTCGGTTTCTTCAGTCTGTCCTGAATCCTCTGTAGCTTTCTTAGAATCCTTCACTTCAATGCTTACCTTATCGCCAATAATGGTGCCTAAGGTATCGTCGAAAGCAAATACAAGATCATATTTTCCTTTATCCAGATCCTTGAAAGCATCTGCTTTAATCGTAAGAGTCTTTCCATCCAGGCTAAGATATTCTTTTGGTATTGCCTTGCCGTCAACAAGTACTGCTAAGCTACTTGCCACACTTGTTGTTCCCATATCTACCTTTACGGTGACATCTTTAGGATCCTCATGACTGTATTCCAGCTTTGCTCCAGTAACACTTGGTGCACCCTGTTTCAAGACATAGGTATTGTCATAAACCTCACATATCTTATTGCTGTCATAAAGATTGCCGCCCACAGATACCTTTGTACTTCCATTGGTTAATGTAGTATAATCTACAACCCCTGTTATGTACTTATCATTTCCACTCTTGTCAGTAGTCTGGATTTTCACCACCTTACCTACGATGTTCATCGCCTGAGTATTGGAGTATGATGTATTTAGGTTCTGCAACTGCTCTAACTGTGAAAACTGGGCTAACTGGGCGATATAATCTGTGTCAGAAGAAGGATTTAACGGATCCTGATACCGCATCTGGGTTACTAAAAGTTGCATAAATGCATCTTTTCCTAATGCATCTGTTCCAATAACCTTCTTACTTGTTGAATTAATACTTGTATTTTCTTCAATCTTGCCATCATTAATATTAGCTACGCCAGCCATATTGCTCCTCCTTTCCATGTTTTAAGCGGTATATTCTACCGTTCCATTATAATTTGTTCTCTCTGGTTGAGGGTTTACTGCCTCTTCTGGCTCTTCCCCATAATCCAGACCTCTGAAGTTTGACTTTCTGTTAGTATCACTCTGTTCAGCTGCTTGTCCATTGCCTTCATCTCGTGTGAATCCATCAGAGTAATTACCGATCGAAACCTCGACTTCTGTTACCTTTAATCCCTGTTCCTCAAAGTTCTGCTTTAAGATGTTTAAAGAAGACTCAAGGGCTTCCTTGGCAATATGATTCTCCACGGTAAAACGCGCTGTCATGATACCTTCCTTGTGAGCTACTAATAATTCCACATGACCAAGGTGCTCTGGATTTAAAAGCATCTGCATACTGGTCTGAGTCTCACTAATATTTAGTTTTATCTGACTCACAATCTGTGTAATAATGCTCCTTACATTGACAGGTTCTACAGTCTGATTGACTCCATTCACTTCAGCCTGGTTTATTTTGGATGCAAAATAATCTACGAAATCAGTTTTAGTTTCTGCCTGCTTAGACACTTCTGGTCTCCTGTCTTTAGGATCAAGACTATCTTCACCTGTATTGTTTTTGGAAGCAGAAGGCTCTTTTTCCACAATGACGGTTAATTCTTTATCGGTGGAAGCACTCAAAACTTCATCTGTATCGCTTGACTGGTTAACCTTGTCCTCAACCGTAGGCTCAGCACTGATAACCTTATCACCACTGTTCTTAGGAACTGTCGTTAACATCTCAGGTGTAATCTGATCAGGGCTCCTTCCTGTTAACTGGCCTATCTGCTCTTTAAGTTTAGAAAGAGCCTGCAATCCTTCCTGAAGTGCATTTGCCAATGGTTCATTAACTAAAGCAACTGTAACACTATCCACATCAAACTGATTCAGTATCAGTTCCTGTAAATTAGCCGGATTTAAAAGGTCCATAATAGTTAGTCCGGATTTTTCTAATAACTCTGTAAACTCCTTATCGGATATACCCAAAAGTTTTTGTAATTCTTCACGAAAATCGTTTACATATTGTTCGATTTCAGAATTCACATCATCAGAATCGGTACTACTTACCAACTTCGTGTCTGGTATCATCTTGGTAATAGCATTCTCTGTCCCTATCGGTGGCTTTACCAAGACTGTGTCTTCTTTGGTGTTAGTAGTCGCAGGCAGACTAATTTCGTTTGCTTGGACTGCTTCAGATTGGTAGGATTTTTCTTTGGCCATAGCTTTAATACTATTTTCTGCATAACTTCGACTTGCTCTACTTTGCATAGCCAATATTTCTGAAAATACTCCATCCTGTTTACACTGATTTTCATTGATGCTGTCGCCCTTACCTGAAGAAGTCTTTACCATTGAATCGATTATTGACGCCTGCATCTTTACTGCTGTCATATTTTCTCACCTCCTTATAAAAGATATCTATGTTAGCATGGCTACTGGGCCATGAGTAACATCTTTTTCGAAATCTTCGCGCAGAAGTCCGGTTCCATTTCCTGCATAATCAAACTACTCTTAGTAGTACTCATGCTCATCAGTATCTCTGATACCAGATCCAAATCTCCAGTCATAATCTGTAGAGCTTCTGCTGCAGCTTTTGGTTCCATCTTGGAATACCTCTCTCCTTGCTGCTTGGTCTTCTCATCAATCTGCTGTTGTTCAATTACCTGTCTGTAAATCTCAGCTGCATTTTCCGGATTGATGCCTTCATAATAGGTGGCATATTCACTTATATCTGGTGCCTTTTCATTCATTACTACATTCTTATCAAAATCCAGCACCCTCTTATTAAACTCTTTAGACGCGTCTTCAAAGACCTTTAATCTTGCAACTTCCGTTTGTAAATCTTGTATTGTCTTTTCATTATCTGTTTTTGTCTTTTCTAAGTCTTTTAATTGCTGTTGTAATTCCTTAATCTTGTTTACCGCGTCTGTCAGATTGTCATATTCATATCCATTTTCATCTGCAATGATATTTTCCGGAACCTCTGGTAATATCCAGTTCACGACAGGTACATCTTTTAATACCGGGCGAAGCACTCCGGATCCAATCTTTCCTATATCTAACTTAATGAAGATTATGATGATGCTCATTAAAATAACAATAATAAATAACCAAATCAGTATAGAAATAATTCTGCTGACAACACCTTCTTTTTCTTCGTTTAATTTCATAGGAGCTGTTTTTGTATCCTTTTTAGCCATTTTCTACACTTCCTCACCATTATCATTATCGCTATATTTATAGCATACTAATTCATCTGTTTCCTTGTTTTCTTCATGATTTAACTCCATCATAAATTCCTCAAATGCGTTCTCCTTTAATTTTTCATGTGTCTTTCTTTCTATCATGGCATGATTCATATGAACTCTAGCCCGTTCAAGCTTCTTTTCTGCCAACTTTACATTACGCTGCTGTTCCTCTATATGGTATTCCAAAGTCTTAATTGCCTGACGACAAAGATTGATATCTTTGATATTCAGTATATGTTCTACCTGACCTCGAAGCTTTTCCTCATAAGAGGCTTTACGGCTAATGATACATGTCAGTTTGTCATTTTCCTGATCCAAATAGTTCTTAGCAATGGCATACTCATTTTTTGCCTGTTCTTCTACCTTCAATTTTATGTTTAGTACGCTTTGCAATTTATAAATAAACTTTGCCAACTGTTACACTCTCCATCAGGCTACCTCAGATTTAATCTAAGATATGGTTTCCAGTAATTGTTCTACAATTGTCTCATAATCTAGCTTTTCTTCCACATTCTGTTGTAAGAAAGCATTCACCGCATCAATTTTAGAAATTGCAAGATCTATTGCCTTATTGGATCCCGCCTTATAAGCACCGATATTAATAATATCCTCTGCATCTTGATAAGTAGCCAATATGTTTTTAAGCTTACCGGCCGCATCCTTATGTGTTCTATCTACTACGTGAGACATGACACGAGATATACTCTGTAAAATGTCAATAGCAGGATAATGGTTCTTGTTTGCTAATTTTCTAGTTAACATTATGTGGCCATCTAAGATACCTCTAGCGGTATCTGTGATAGGTTCATTAAAATCGTCACCATCTACCAGTACTGTATATAAACCGGTTATAGAACCCTTTTCTGCATTTCCAGCCCTCTCAAGTAGTTTAGGCATCTCCGCATACACACTAGGCGGATAACCCCTAGAAACAGGTGGTTCTCCTGAAGCCAATCCAATCTCCCTTTGAGCCATAGAGAAACGAGTCAGACTGTCCATCATAAGCAGAACATCCTTTCCCTGATCCCTAAAATACTCTGCTATACAGGTAGCTGTTTTAGCTGCTTTGTTACGAATAAGAGCTGGTTTATCAGAGGTTGCTACGACGACTACCGAGCGCTTCATACCCTCTTCTCCAAGGTCACGCTCAATAAACTCTCGCACCTCTCTACCACGTTCGCCAATTAACGCGATTACGTTAATATCTGCCCTGGTATTTCTTGCAAACATACCAAGCAATGTACTTTTACCAACTCCACTACCAGCAAATATACCAATACGCTGTCCTTTACCAACAGTAATCAACCCATCTACAGCTTTTACTCCTAACGGTAAAACTTCATCTATGATTTTTCTAGTCATTGGATCTGGAGGTGCTGCCTCAACGGAATATGTAGTAGTGCAATTAAGTAAACTTTCATCAAAAGGATTACCTAATGCATCTAAGGTCTTTCCAAGCAAATCATCGCCTACAAAAACCTTAAGAGGCTCATGAGTGGTTTCCACTGTACTCCCAACACCAATACCCTCTACATTATGGTAAGGCATCAGTAGTATCCGATTATCTCGAAATCCCACGACTTCCGCCATAATGGAATGTTTTTTATCCTGCGATACGATTAGGCACAAATCATTTAAATTGGCATCAGGTCCAATAGATTCTATTGTAAGACCAACCACTTTAACCACTTTGCCCAACTGTTTTTCATATGATCGATTAAGCAAATCATCGTACTTATTAAAATTAATATAAAATGACATGTCTTCTCCTAACATATAGGCCTAATTTTATTAGACGAAAAAAGACATACACTAGAGATAAGAGAGCAAAGTCTCTTTTATCTCTTCTGTGTATATCGACATATTAATATACTTAATTTAGACAAAATAAGCCCTTTAGCTAAGTAGATTTACTTCAGATGAAGTATTTTTAGGTTTGTAATTAAGTTACTAAGTTGAATATCCAAACTACAGTCTATATAGCGTCCATTCGTCTCAATAAGACACTGGTTATGACTCAAATTAGAATCCTCTAGTATTTGGATCTTAACATCTTCGTTTAAGGAACTAGCGATGCTACTAGTATTGGATTTCACAAATTCAAAATCCTCTTTAGAAACCCATATTACAAACTCGCTACTTCTTTCTTGATTAGTGATAGCCTGGTTAATCAGATGGAGAATTACCCCTTTCTGCCCATCTACCACTATATTCGTCAGCTTTTCAATTAATCCAGCCATGATATCTACAAATCTAGGCTCTATTTCCTCTAACAGAGCCTGATACTCTTTATTTTGCTGCTCCAGTTGATTTTTTAATTCAACTTCTAAATGTTCTATCTCTTTAGACCCGGCCTCAAATCCTTTTATATAGCCCAGTTTCTTCCCTTCCTCAATAGCAAGAGATTTTATGTTCTCAGCTTCCGCCTTTGCCTGGTTGACGATATCGATAGATTTTTGTCTGGCATCGTTTATCATTTGCTCTGCTGACTGTATAATAAGGGCTTGCTCCTCATCAATCAACTTTTGCATACTCACAACATTCAACCCATTTACAAATTGGGATTCTCCGTTAGCACACTGTACCTCTTCGGCTTGCGGCTTCGAATTCTTTTGGGCCAACATATTAAAGCAGCTATCTGAATCAATAATTTCTTTACATGTATTGACGTAAATATAGTTGGATTTTATCAGATTAGACAATAATCTCGTCACCTCCACCTCTGGAGATAATAATTTCTGCAGAATCCTCCAACTTACGTATAATGTTTACAATCTTCTGTTGTGCTTCTTCTACATCCTTAAGACGTACAGGTCCCATAAACTCCATATCCTCTTTAATCATAGCGGATAGACGTTTAGACAAGTTGTTAAATATAACATTCTGCACTTCTTCATTCGCACCCTTTAAGGCTATTGCAAGTTCATTATTGTCAACCTCACGAAGGACACGCTGAATAGACTTGTCATCCAAAGATAGAATATCTTCGAATACAAACATCTTTCGACGAATCTCATCAGCAAGTTCTGGTTCTTCGATTTCCAATGTCTCCATAATATGCTTTTCTGTACTTCGATCCACTGTATTTAATATTTCTACGATGGCGTCAACACCACCAACGATTGTATAATCCTGATTTACCAAGGAAGCCAGTTTACGTTCTAATATTTTCTCTACTTCCTTAATGACATCGGGACTTGTACGATCCATCTGCGCAATACGTTTTGCTACATCAGCCTGTTTATCTGGTGTCAATGAGCTGATAATCATACTAGACTGTGAAGAAGGAAGATACGACAAAATTAGGGCTATCGTCTGTGGATGCTCTTCTTGAATAAAGTTTAACAGCTGAGATGCATCTGTCTTACGGATGAATTCAAATGGACGGACTTGTAAAGAAGCTGTAAGCTTACCGATAACATCCTTCGCTTTCTCTACTCCAAGTGCCTTCTCTAAAAGTTCTTTAGCGTAATTGATACCGCCCTCTGCGATATATTGCTGGGCAAGACAGATTTCGTAAAACTCATTTAAAACATTTTCTTTTAGCTGAGGCACTATACTTCTTGTATTGGCAATCTCAAGGGTCAGTTGTTCTATCTCTTCTTCCTTTAGGTGTTTAAATACTGTTGCAGACTTTTCTGGGCCAAGAGAAATTAACAGAACCGCTGCCTTCTGAATGCCAGACATCTCATTATTCTTCGCCATGTTAATTACCCCCAATCCTCATTAAGCCAGTTACGTAATAATTGAGCAACTGCTTCCGGATTCTCATCTACGAATTTCTCTATCATCTTTCTTGTCTCAGACTTCTCTGAGAATTCAATATCTTCAAGCATTTGATTTTCTCTAGTTGTAGCAAGAAGTTCTTCTACAGAAAGCTCTGGCTCCTGTTCCGTAACCTCTACCGGTTTTGCAACCTTAAACACCACAAAGATAAGAAGCGCTACAATTAACACGATAAGTCCAAGCATTATATAAATGTCGTAATTGGTCTTAGTTTCTTCTTTATCCTGAAAAATAGGCTGGTTCCATGCAGTGATTGTCATATTCTTCACATCTATACCTGTAGTATTCTTCACAAGCTGATACACTTCATCACTAACGTCAATTTGCTTTTTTTCCTGATTCTGACGTTTAAATTCACTCCAGGTCATATTTTCTAATAATCCCTGTTCCTCAACCTCTTCCTCTTTATAAATGTTATAGCTAGTAGCTACAATGGCCATGCTTGACTCGTCTGGTACTACAGCACCTACCTCATGTTCTATTGTAGTTTGCCTCTCATTCGGCAGATACTCATCTGTCTGTGTTGTTGTTGTACTTCCCGATGAATTGTTGTTTTCAATCTGATAATTGGTGTCGTCATCATTAGAATCCGTTCCTGGTTGTCCACCTGATGCTGTACTACCCTCAGATTTATAGGTATATCGCTTACTTAAAAGCCCCTGTTCCTGGCCTTCAGCAGGAGTATACTCCTTATAAAGCTCAGTAACCTTGTCCATATCAAATTTTATATTAGCAGCTCCGATTTCAATATCTTTATAAGTGCCATACTTTAATAGAACCTGCTTCACATTGTTTACAATAACGTTAGACAGCTTTTCTTTATAGTCAATGACAGAATTCACTCTACCACCAAGGGTATTACCAGAATTACCACCAAACAAAAGGTTGCTGTTGCTATCTATAATCGTGATATTATCCGTGTTTTTATTACCTACAATACCCGCTAAAAAGGTTGCCACATATTCGGAATTCTCCTCTGATAAAGCAGAATCCTTTGATAATGTCAGCATAACACTAACAGTAGCGTCCTGGGCTTCTGACAAAATAGTATAATCGTCTACCGGCTTATTAATATATACTACAGCATCCTCTATGCCTGAGAGCTTCATAAGCTTCGTCCGTACATCACTTTGTAAGGCAAGATTATTTTTTAAAGCCTTTTCACTTTCCGTTGTAGACATACTGTTGCTATTTAGCGCATCTTCATAAGAATACTCTGAAGAGGATAAGTCACTGCTGCCAACTGCAATTACCGCATCAGTTAATGAATTTTCCTCAACTAATATTGTCACATAATCACTGTCAATTTTACTGTCAATCCCCTGTTCCTCCAGTAGTTCCATTGCTTCACTGGCAGTCTTAGTGTCATCACACTTCATCAAGGTCACATAGGATACCTTATTTATAATCATCGCTAAAATCACAATCGCTAATATCACTGCAACTAAAACACTGATTACTATTGTTTTCTGTTTTTTATTATACTTGTTCCAAAAGGTAACAATTTTTTCCCATATTTGCTTTACTCTTTCTTGCATATTACCGCTCCTCAGAATTCACTAGAACTGTAAATTCATAATCTCCTTATATGCGTCTAATATAGTCTTTCTTAATGCTACCGTATAATTCAGCGAAATATTAGCCTTTTCTTGTGCAATCTGCAAGTCATGGGTGCTATCAGATAAGCCCATAGCAAACTTAATTTCTTCTTCTTCAGCAGAATTGGTTAAATCATTCGTCTCATTTACCTGATTCATCACAGCATTAAAGATAGAATCAAAGGTACTGGTGCGATCTGTTGATGTCGTACCAGTCAGTTCTTTAGTAGATATGCCACTGGTTTTATTAATATTGAAATCCAAAGCATTCTGTATACCTAAAATTGAACTCATTTCAATTCCTCCAGTTCACCAAACTATTGTACACTTTATTTTCTACCTACTTCCAGCCCTTTAAGCGCCATAGCTTTTGTTGCATTAAAAGCAGTCACATTGGCCTCATATGCTCTGGAAGCATCAATTAAATTCGTCATCTCTGTTACAGAGTTTACATTTGGATATGTAACATAGCCTTCCTCATCTGCATCTGGATGAGAAGGATCATACACCTTTTTCATAGCCGTTTTGTCATCTTCAACAATCTGAGAAACTTTAACACCCGTTCCTGAGATACCAACTGCATTCGTATAAATATCTGAAAAGGCAGAAACCCCTTTCTCAGAGAACACCACCGTCTTTCGTACATAAGGCGTGCCATCTTCTGTCCTTGTAGTGTTTACGTTAGCAATGTTTTGTGCAATAATATCTGTTCTTAGTCTCTGGGCTGTCATACCGGAAGCACTAATATTCATAGCTGAAAAAACTGACATTCTCTCACTCCTTTTCATTCAACCAAATTATTCACCAATAGAAGCTATATATTTTTCAGCACATCATTTAATCTTGTAAACTCATGTGTGATAGAATCCATTATCGCATTATACTTAATCTGGTTTTCAGCATAATTGGCTTCTTCCACATCAATATCTACATTGTTCCCATCCATTCTAGTGCTCAAATTAGAATGGTCGGTATATATAGCACCATTTATCGTATTCAGATCCATCTGATTAACTGCGTTATCTAGTACAGAATCACTACTTATCGCATTCTTTAAATATGACTCAAAGCTGACATCCTGTCGCTTATAGTTTGGAGTACTAACATTGGCAATATTGTTCGCCAATACCTTATTACGAGTCCAACTTGCATCTGCTGCTTTATCCAATACATTGATATAATTAAAAGCAGATGAATTTACCATATCAATACACATCCTTTCTATTATCTATTATAATAAAAATCATCAAATATACAAGATATTTTCTAAGTTTATATATAAAATACTATATATTGTATTTTTCCCATCATTTTCTATATTAAGATTTTTCCAATTTCTCCCTGTATTTACAAAAGGATATATGGTCAACCCATATATCCTCAAATTTTTACATGCTAATTTTTCATTTTTTTTAATTCATCAAATACAACATCATTCAAAACCTTAATGTAGGTACCTTTCATGCCAGAAGAGCGTGATTCAATAACACCCGCACTTTCAAATTTGCGCAGGGCGTTAACAATAACAGACCTTGTAATGCCAACTCGATCGGCAATTTTACTGGCTACAAGAATGCCTTCATTTCCTTCTAGCTCATCAAATATATGAGTGATGGCCTCTAATTCTGAAAATGACAATGTACTGATTGCAGACTTCACTATTTGTATTTTCCTATTCTCTTCTGCATTCTCTTCATTTACGGAACGCATCATTTCAAGTCCAACTACCGTAGTTCCGTATTCACTTAAAATAATATCATCAATTATGTACTGAGAATCGCATTTATACAAAAACAAAGTTCCTAAGCGTTCCCCGGCAATATCTATCGGAGTTATGATTGCTTGATATCTGTTTACATCCTGAGTTTCAAACCCCAAAGTCATTAAGTTAACGTTTTCTTTTGTTGAAAGTACATTTAATAACCGCTCGTTTAGCATAGAGTCAATGTAGCCACCGACGTTGTCCTTAATCAGCTCATGTATCTCATCAATATCAGCACGATTCTTCACGCCCAGCACTTTCCCTTTTTTACTAATAACAAGAATATTAGATTCCAAAATGTCGCTTAGCACATCGCAGATGTCATTGAATACCACCTTATGTGAATTATTATTATGCAACAATTTATTGATTTTTCTTGTTTTATCTAGCAATTGTACGCTCATCGCAATCCTCCCGCACCCTGCAGGGTTTCCCCGCCAAAAATAATTCATACACTATCTGCAATTAACTTCAAACAGTGTACTACTTAGAATTCTATCACATTATTTTTACAAAAACAATACATTTTAAGTTATTTTGACATTCTTTGCCTTTATAAATCTATATTTTTCACTTTTTCATGTTAGTTTCGATAATAAAATAAGAATTTTTAATTTAAAAAAATGGATGAACAAGAAAAAAACCCTATATCAGAGTGTGATATAGGGCTCAATTATTAGAACTATAGTTAAGGATTATTCGCGTCCTTTATTTCAACATAACCACATTGTTGGTCTGCACAAACCAACTTATTTCCCTTTTCAAGCAATAGATTATTACACTTTGGGCAACGTTTATCGCTTGGCTTCTGCCATGACATAAAATCGCACTCTGGATTGTTCTCACATCCAAAATAACGTCTTCCCTTTTTGGTCTTGCGAAGAACTACTTCTCCAGCACAAAGAG